>JAHFKX010000063.1 GCA_023245115.1 Candidatus Woesearchaeota archaeon | reverse complement strand
TTGCACCAGCCCGTCCGGACTCACTGCAAGACTATATACCATTCGCAGGCCATGAGCTGGGCATGCTTGCCAAAACATACAAGTTAAGCAACAAAGCGCCGGCCAGCAAAATAAACTATCGGGAAGACTTTAGCTTACACCTTGGAAATTTAATGGGCTACGGCGAAGCAATGTTAAGATTCATTGGTACGGATGAAATACGTGTCCTTGAAAATATAATCGAAAACAACAGGACAAGAACGCACCATGGAAAAATTTAACTAACATATCTTCCTTCATCTGCATCTTTGCTTTTTTCCTGCCAGCCATCAGCGAGCTTCCTCACGTACTTTAAAATTTCTTTCTTCATCTCTGGCCATTCCTGCCAGGCCTGTTTCAGGAATTTCACTTCTTCTGACTCGGATTGCAGGCCAGACCACACACTGAGGTGAACAAAATGCCATAATTTTTTGTAAAGATTATACAACGGTTCAAGTTCCTCTTTTTCGAAAATTTTTGTTTCCACCATTGAATGCAGCGAACTTGCACTTGGGTTCAGCACCGGCTCGAACCACTCCGCATATGCCTGCAGATTATGCGCAACTGCCCGCCTAAGTTCGTGCAAAAGATTCAGCTCCGGGTCTGCCTTAATTATTTCAAAATCTGCGTTAAGCTCATCAAACTTCGGCAGGCCGTACTTCTTTTTAAGCTCTTCATATTTTTCCTTCACAATTTTAATTTTATCTTCGCCTGCCATTGTTATAACCACTCTGACATTTCTCAATTTATAAACGTGCCTCCGGCCGGAGTTTCGCGCGCGAAACTTTTTGCGGAACTTGTTACGCGTCAGATCGAACCGGCGACCTTTGCCTACCAAGCCCTTTTCTTTCCCAGAAAGAAAAGGTCTCCGGTGCCACCCCAAAAGAAAAGGGGTAAAACCAGATTTAACTTCTCTCTGGACGGGTTACCAAGGCAACGCTCTACCTAGCTGAGCTACAGAGGCACAAGAAAGGTCAAAAATCTGAGTTTATAATTTTGTCGCCCTATCATAAATCCTGAAAACTCTGTCTAAGTCCTTCGCCTCGACAGTTTTTCTCAGTTCCATACGAGCAGATGCCCTTGCCATCCTGACCAGACCGACAACAAGCTGCGGCGTAACCTTGTAAGGCAGGGCTGGCTCGCGGGCCTTGATAGAATTTGCAAACTCTTTTATTTTTTCACCAAGCTCTTGCGGTATCACAATTTCGTCTATTTTCATAGCATAATTGACATATTTTTTTATAAAGTCTATATCCGCTTCCCGAATTGGAACCGTATGTTCTAAAACAATTTTTTCGGCAATATCTGAAAAATTCTGAAGGTCTGCCCGCTTCGGGAAAAGCACGAGGTGGAACCTGCCGGCCAGATAAGGATCAAGTGGAATCGCTCCGCCTTCTTTTGGCACTGTTTCTGACAAAATGGATGCCTGAATATCAAAACGCCTCCTTACTTTTTTAGTTTTGTAAGAAATATAGCCAGTCTCAAGCGCACGGTACAAAATAAGTTCGTCTTCTTTTCTCAAATAATGCAGCTTTGTTACTATGCAGCCATTCACAGACTTTGACAAAAAGCCCGGCCGAACGCGCCGATGCTCATCAAATACTACGCACACGCCCTCGCTTGCCTTGCCACGAACCCAGCTGCTAAACAGCCCGAGCGCCGAATCTATTAATTCTGCTTTTCCGGAAAACTGGTCGCCCACTAAAAGTATATTAAAAGGCTCATAAGAAAAAAGCTGTAGTGCAATGGCCTGCTTTGCATCAAAATTTCCAATGATATCGGGCGCAACATATTGCGGGATTGCAGCAAACGCACGCTCAGAAAACTCCGTAAATCGTTCAACGAAAAAACCGTTGCGTATTTTTTCGTTTATATCTGACGCAAACTGCTCTGGTGAAATTATTTTTGGAAAATGATCCTTGCCAGATACGAGAAAACTCCAGCCGTACCGATGCAGGGAAACGCGGCCCTTGCCCTGCTTAACCCAGCTAATAATAAGCTTAAGCTCACCTTCTGTTAAATGGTCCGCTATCTTTGACAGCTCAAACTGCTCACGAGGCTTTAACGGCCGCAACAACAAAGAATAATCTTTTGTTATGGCTGCGGATTTTACCAAAAACTCATTTGTTGCTTTTGCAGTTATCTTGGCCGCTTTGCCAAGTTGCTTGCTGGCATCACTAAAAAACTTACTGGCCTGCTCCGAAAAACTCTTGCCAAACTCCAAACTCTTTTCCTGAAAAACGTCCGAAGCTTCAGAGCCCTTTTCCCACATAACATCGGCGGCTATCTTTGCTCCGTCCGAAACTTTTTCCGAAAATGACTTGCCAAATTTTTTGAGTGCCAACGCTAGCTCATCAAGGTCTATTTCATCTCGCTTGCCAGCCAAACAACACCTCCAATATTATGTAAGTGGCGAGAGCCGGATTTTCCTGCAAAACCCCTTGAGTCTTGGCTTTGAACCGGCGACATCGAGCTGTCTCCCGAAGACGAACTATCTTTTACGCGATTACATATCGCGCCGCCTCTCTTTTGGGGTAGGGCGGTAGACCTTTTCTCTTTGCGAGAGAAAAGGGCTTCGCTATGAAACTCGCGTTCTTTCCTGCCACAACTTTATTTCAAAGCTGCCGTACCAGGCTGAACTATCTCGCCACAAAAGCTAAGTGGTGCAATGGGATTAAAAGTATTATGCTAGTGGACTGGAGGGGATTTTCCGCAGGAGAACCAGCAAAACTGATTCCTCTTTGATTGAACCCCTGGCCTCTCGCATGCCATGCGAGCGTTCTATTGCCTGGCATACACAATCTGTGAATGCCGCCAGGCTGAACTACCAGCCCACTAAGAAAAAATAAGAACTATGGTTTAAAAAGGATTGCTAAAACGGAATGGTTTAATGCACACTCATGGGCGTGAAAAGACAATATTGCTTTCTGGCACGCCGTAAATTTTGGTATATACGTTTAACCCTTCTCTTGTCGGTGTGTACACCTGCCCCCCACATAAAGAATCTACACGTATTCTCTGCAGCAATCCAACCGCGACAAGATACCTCATTGTTTTTGTATCAGAATAAACTTCGAGATTTTCAACAGCCTTTTTTAATAGCGCTGCTTGTGCCTCAACAATCGCATCCAAAACAGGCAATAATTCATCTTTCAGCGGTTGTAAGTTAGGTTTTGCCATGCTAAATTCGTTCTTAATAGTTTTAAAAACCTTTCTGCAGCAATAGCATATCACTATACGACATAGCAAGCAAGTCTTTCTTAGCAATCTGAAACAACTTCAAATATTGCTGGCACTGCTCGTACAATGTGTCGCGGCCAATCGTTCCATCTCTATCTATTGCTTCGATTTCAACAAAATTTCCCAGGCCCTGCACAACATCAATGTGAAATTTCACATTATCAATAAAATATATTTCTCGTTTTTTATCAACCACCACTAAAACGCCAAACATACGCGTAAGCATTTCCTTTAAAGATTGTTCGCCATTATATCTGTGGGTAATAACATTTGATTGCTTTGGGCCTTCCTGATTTTCGCGCTCGTAAAATATCAAAAAATTTTCTATGTTTCCTTCGCGCAGCTTTAGCCGGCCACGCGGTGCCTTGAAATACGTATCGACTTGATGGTCCAAACCTATATAATCAGCGCCTCGCTCCAGAAGGATTTTTCGGATGGCCTCATGATTGTCACATCTGGCTTTTATCTCAACATTCAGGTGGCCCATGCTGCCAAAACAGTCGCAAGTCTTAAATAATTTTCGTGCCGTAAAACGGCATGCCGAAACCACAGGAACTTTCACTGGACGATTTCGTTTTGAGAACAGATGCGGACTTGCGGCGCCTCGCGATAGATACGCGTAGCGCGCTTGAAGACTTTTTCCCCGGCAAAAAGTTCAAAACGTACGTCACAAGTGACGATGGAATGTTTGAATTGACTAACAAAAATTTCCGATACATAGAAAATCTAAAACTATGGGAAACGCTCCGTAAAAATGGCGCGGCAATGTCACTCACACCTGGCTTGACAATCATTATTTCGGGCTACAAAAAATATGAAGAAGCCTACGTATCGTTTGACCTTGACACATCTAAAATAATATGCGGCGATGATATTCTACCAGAACACCGAACTAAACTCGCAGGAAACCTAAGAACATACTTAACGAAAAAAAGAAACTAAGCCAGCCACGCGAGCCAGCCCATGGCGCCCGCAACTAAAACGCCAACAAAAATCCAAAAGACCCAATCTTTATCTTCCATGTTTCTTACCTCACTCTCGCAAGCGAGTATCCGATTACAAAAGTGACTACTAAACCAAGCACGACCAGCGCGGACAGAAGCCCAGTGGTAACGTACTTATCGGCGAGTTGAACCGCAACCAAAAACCCGATTATAAACCCAATAAACAACCCTTGTAAAAGTTCTTTTATTCCGTATTCAATTTCTTCTGCACGTCTTAAATCCCTTGCCAACCGGCTAGCCATTATATTAACCCCCTGTTCTTGCCAGGCGTTGCTTCTCTCAGCTCAATCTGGCCGAGCACGATAAGCAGCGCCCCCAAGCCATAAAATATCGGAAATAATAAAAGTTCCTTGCCAGCTATTGGCGCTACCTGTGCCAACAAAATTCTGTTCGCGGCCAGCAGCGTACCATACAGGCCGAAGCCCAGCCAAGTCGCGCCTGCGAATATCAAAAACAAACCTACAATCTCGTGACTCCTTAAATTCGTGGCCATTGCTTACCTCATTATTTAACAAATAACAGAGTATATAAAAATGTCTAATTTTATATGAGTGGTAACAAGCGATAAGCTATTAAGCTTTTTCATTTACAGAAAAAGCAAGGTGTGAAATGGTAGAAGGAGATTCAAAAAAATCTGAAACAACAGCAGTTCAAACGCTCGAAGTATCGCCATGGGCTTGGCTACGCACACTTGACAGCCAAGACCGTATGAATATCATGCATATGCTTGAACAACTAGACAGAATATTACCGCATTACGCGTTTCCTACTGCTCTCACAAGCAGGACGGAAGGAATAGTTACAGTGGCCGCTGTCGGCAGTTCTGTCAGAAAGA
>JAHFKX010000062.1 GCA_023245115.1 Candidatus Woesearchaeota archaeon | reverse complement strand
TTTCTGTAAATCTCGCCGTAAATATATTTTGTTACAAGCCTTGCCCGACCGTCCTTATCAAGCCGCCTCACTGAAACATTAATACGTGAATTCCTTAAAACGCGGAACTTGCCAAGCTGGCTGGCCCGCTCGCCATAATCATGGTCTTCGCCTAGCTTTAGCTCTTCATTAAATCCATTTATGCGGTTGTGGAGGCGTTTTGTAATAAAAATGCAGAAGCCCGGCGAAGCTGGTGATAAATACTGGCTTGCATTCAGCGCGGCATTAGTAGCCTCATGCAACACTATATCGAGCAGTTTGTCAGATACTGGCGTTATGTAGCACGTCGCGATATCGAGAAATCGGTCATCAAATTCTTTTATGGCCTTTTCTAAAAATGTTTTAGCCATGAGAACGTCAGCGTCCATAAACAAAAGGTACTCGCCTGACGCGTTTGCTGCGCCAATGTTTCTGGCTAAACCGATGCCCAATCGCGGCTCAACAATAAATTTTATATTTAGCTCAGCGGAAAAACCTTCAACCACGCGCTTAGTGTTGTCCTTTGAGTTACTGTCTACTACTATCACCTCAAAGTCTTTGAATGTTTGTCTGGCCAGTGATTGCAGCAGCTGGCCAATATGCATCTCTTCGTTTAGTGACGGTATTACTATCGAAAGCTTAGGCATGTCTAACACAAGCTTTAAATAAAATGTATTTTAAGCTTTACTATGAAAGTTGCGGTGCTTTTCAGCGGTGGGAAGGACAGTACGTACTCACTTTATCTGGCAGAGGCGCAGGGGAGAGAAGTAGCTGTTTTGATATCAATAAAACCGTTCCTCGGCTCAAGTGTTTTGCACGGCACAAATATTGACATAACAAAGCTGCAGGCCAGCGCCCTAGGTAAGTCCATAGTCTTCGTGGGGTCTGGTAGTACGAAAGAGTCAGAACTTAAAGCCATAAAATCCTCATTAATTAAAGCGAAAGAAAAGTATAAAATCGAGGGCGTGGTAAGTGGCGTAGCAGCATCTGAGCAGCAGCGTTATCATCTTGAGGCAATATGTGCAGACCTTGGCCTCAAAACCATCTTTCCGCTGTGGAGGCTTGCCCCTGAGAAATACATGCGCGAGCAGATTAGATTAGGCTTTGATATCGTATTTTCCGAGGTGGCTGGCGCGGGCTTTGACAGGGGCTGGCTGGGCAGGAAGATGGACAATCTCGCAATGGAAGAACTCAAAAAATTGCACGCAAAGTTTGGCATCAGTATTTCCGGAGAAGAGTCAGAATATCGTACGCTCGTACTCGACGGGCCGAACTTCAAGAAAAGGATAGAAGTCCAAAAGGTGAAAGTGGAAGGCAACAGTTTGGTTGTGGAAAAGGCAAGGCTCGTTAAAAAGTAAGGCTTAAATAGCCTTCTTTTAAGACTTTAAAATGGATGTCGCAATAATGTTTTCAGGTGGAAAGGACTCAACATTCGCAATAGCTGAGGCGTTAAAGAAGGGCTGGAATATTAAGTATTTGCTTTCGGTTAAGCCAACAAGAACGGATTGCTATCTGTACCATTTTGCAACAGTCGAGTTTACAAATTTGCAGGCAGAGTCATTGGGTTTGAGACATATTTTGGTCTCGTGCTCTGTCGCTGACCCAAAGCAAGAGGCCCAAATCGTTCGTAAGATAGTGGAGAAAAATCCTGTTGAAGCGATAATTCTCGGTGGTGTTGGCCTGCAGGAAACGCAGATTAAGAGCATAAGAGAAGCTGTTTTTGATATGGGTGTCAAAGTATTTGCTGCACATGAGGGCATAGATCACGCTGAACTCGTCGAAAAGGCAATTGCCGAAGGTTATGAAATTATGCTGGCCGCAGTTGCTTCTGATGGATTGGATCAAAGACATCTCGGTTTGAAACTAAACAAGCAGACCTTCCCTGCGTTCAAAAAACTTTCTGAGAAATATGGCTTTCACATTGGTGGCGAGGGCGGCTATTATGATACTTTTGTCACAGACGGCCCGATATTCTCAAAGGCAGTTGAATTAGTCAATCCAAAAGTAGTCTGGAACAATGATTCAGGATATTTGCAGGCAGAGAGTGCGGTGCTGAAAGAAAAGGTTAGCGTTAGAAATTAAAGTGCATTCAAATCCTTAGTTATTTTGTTTATTTTGCTTTCCTCATCCGGCCCGATTGCTAATGCAGTTATTGTGCCGGCCGGCACTTCTGTCAGGCCAGCATCTTTGATTAAGCTATTCGCAAGGCTAGCTCGCACCGCAAGATCTCTTAGGCGTATTATGGCCTGTTCTGACTCTACTTTGAGGACAACCTTCTTTGCCCCTTCCGCCCGCCAGGATGAAAAAATATCAGACTTTAGTGTCTTATCACGATGCATAACTTTAAGTGCTGCCTCGAGGGAAGCGTGCGCAGCCTGCGCTGCAAGCTTGCCTTTGCTCATTCCAACATCTACCCGAAGTATGATTGCCTGCTTATATTCTGTCATTTTTTATATCTGTGGTTCTACTAAGTCAAACTCTGACCCGCAATTCAGGCACCTTGCCCGCGTATATACTTTGTAGTCCTGCGAAGTCGGAATTTTTGTCTGCGAAGCTCCGAGCGCCGCCGAATTGCATTTCGGACAGTTCAATCGTATCTTCTTTTCTTTTTCTGCCATACTTTATTACCTCCTACAAACCCTGCAAATGTTCTTTACGCCCATTATGCCGCCATTTGCAAAGTCTACCTTGACATAATCTTTCTTGCGCTTGCATCTGGGGCATATCGCGCGCCTATTTAAAGTATTATATAGTTTTGTGATTAATTCAGATGCCTCTTTGTGGTTAAGAACTAATATTTCTTCAGCGACCATAATATAAGTTAAAGTTTATACTTTATAATCTTTCTGTTAAAGTTGTAAACTTGCGTGCAACTTGTTTTAACCACGTCTTTTCTTTTGCAGCAATTTTCTCTTCAGGTATGAAATAGTACTTTCCATCTTCTTTTTTTATCGAATAAACGCGCCGGGGAATTGTAAGTGACAATAAATCGCCAGCCACAAAAAAATTAACAGAAACAAACATATTGTCTTCAACTAAGCCATCGCGAGGCATGGCCCCCCATTCTTGGTAAAGCAAGGACGCAATAGTCCAACTATACTTATTGATTTTAGCTAGCCCCAAATGAAAACATAACGTATGCATGCTGCACAGCAAATAATAAATCTTTAAAACCTTTCGCTAAGCGCTGCAACTATCAATGGCAATATTACAGTAGCGTCGCCTTCAATCGTGACGTGCTTTGCCTTCTCTTTTAATTTTCCCCACGAGATTGCCTCACGCGTTTGTGCCCCAGAAAGCGAGCCGTCCCACTCCGGCGCTGTGGAAATTTGGATTGCGTAGTCCAAGCCATCCCTGAACTGGTTCCACCAGATTACGTGGTGCTTCGAAACGCCGCCGCCAATCATTAACGCGCCGGCCTTCTTTGCCTCAAAAATTATTTTCGCGATTTCTTTCTCGTCTGCCAAAACATCAATCTTGAAATCGTGGTTCTGCGAGAACTGCCATAACTGCGAGCCGACAGAGCCATCAGTCGGGGCTGGCAAGAACACAGGGATTTTATTTTTCCAAGCCCAGTACAAAATTGTGTTGTCTTTCAAATGTTCGCCAAGCTTCCAGCACAAATCTCTCGTGGAAATTATTTTTGTTCCGGTTTTGTAAATCTCATTTAATATTGGGCGCACGAAATCTTCAATTGCCGGCCCGTGCTTCTCTTGTTTTATCAAAACATTTCCAAGTCTGTGAAACCCCTTTTTGTGCAACTCTGCATCGTCCATCCTGAAATCGCCATGATAATATGATTCTGCGCTTCTCGAGATATCGTGGTCCAATGTGCCGCACGTAGTTATTATCACGTCAACCATTTTGTTTTTGACTAAATAAAGTAGCGTCCCCCTTGTCCCAGTGGCGCAAATATCTGCAGTAAATGAAAGAAATTTTACGCAAGTTTTATCCACAGCCATTGCCTCGAAAATTTCTACGCCTACGGCAATTTTTTTGGCCGTAAATCCGCCAGCCTCGCCAAATGCATCAACGAGTTTTTTTACGCTTTGGCTTGCCTGCGGGTTTATGTCTTTTACCGGAATCAGTTTTTCCATTCTCAGTCCTTACTTCACCTATTACTGGTGCGCTGATCTCTTTTTCTATGATAAATGCGCCCTTATAACCACACGATTTGCACAGGTACTCGCCAGTTACATTGCCTGCCCACAGAATAATATCTTCGGACTTGCAAATTGGGCATATCTGTATCTTTCTTTTTATAAGTGCCATATAAAAAGGGCTTTAAGTTGATTTAAAAGCTTATCTGTTTGCTGCCGCAGAAACTTCAGCAAAAACGTTATCCTGTTCTTTTATTTTTTTAATATTCCACGCCCATGTTTTGGCATCTTTTACCATTACTATGACGCGGCTTACGGTATCATTCGTTTTGATTATATACCCTGTCGCGTCCGCAATTTGTTTGCCAAATTCTTTTAATTCGTTCATCGTTGGCACAGCGTTTTGTTCTAACCGCTGTCGGGATTCGCCGAGCCATGCATAGCCCTTAAGCTCAACAAACATGGGTTTTGTTTTTTTAATAAGTTTGGCGTATTCTTCAGGCCGCTGCATTGTCAGGCCTTTGGCACAAGTTACCCTGAAAACAGTTCTGCAGCCTTTTTTGTTGAATTTCGGAAATAGGCTCAAGCTTTCCATAACTTTTGGCCAGATACCCTTTACGAAGCTATTTGTGCCTTTGTAAAAAGTTTCTTCATCGGGCCCATAAACACTTATATACAAATTTGTAGGAACAATATTTTTAGCCAACATCTCTTTTAATTTATGCGGCATCGTTCCGTTTGTGACAATGAATGCAGTCATGCCTCTGTCTTTTATTTCTTTTATTAGCTCAACAATTTTCGGGTAAAGCGTCGGCTCGCCATCCAAAGAAATCGCGAAGTGTGACGGTTCCATTGCTTCCTTCAAAACTTGTTTTGAAGTTTTTTCGTTCCCACCAAAACCGGAAAGCAATTTTCGCTGAGCAGTAATTGACGCGTCAACTATTTCCTTTGGCGAGTCCCATTTATTTTCCGATTTAAAGCGGTCTTTTCCAAATGAGCGCCAGCACCAAGAGCAGGAAAAATTGCAGAAATCCAAGGTCGGCGCCATCTGGACGCATCTATGGCTCTTTATCCCATATGTTGCTTTGTAGCAGTTCCGCTCGCCCTTCATTCGC
>JAHFKX010000061.1 GCA_023245115.1 Candidatus Woesearchaeota archaeon | reverse complement strand
GAATGATTTAGGCGTTCCGAGAACAAGTTTCAAGGCAACAGATATTATACTTGTAGCAAATCCAGTCACAGATCCATCGGGACTGCGCTCATTACGGCGGCTGGTACAGGTAGCAGAAGTCAGAAAGCACTGGACAGATGATCCACTGGCAGAAAAAGGTTTTGCGGATCTGCTGGCCTATGACGCAAAAAACGATATTCTAGTGCCGACAGATGTTTTGCTCGAAGGTGAGTCAGAAATCCTTAAGTCTGCTGGCCTGCGTGTAAAGGAATTTGCTGGCAATTGGGATGCAATCTGGAAAAACATTGAGCTCCGCGCTAAGGTAAAGCAGGCAATCTTAGAGGCATCAGGAAAATCAGGCAATCCGGATATTTTAGAAGCCCCGTTTGTTGTAAAAGCAAACGACCAGTTTCACATTATTTCTGACAAAGTCGCGCAGGAAGTTGGCACAACAGAGCCAGACCGCGTTTTCTCAATTTGGAGTGACTGGCTGAAACAGGAAGTTAAGCGGCAGCAAGTTCAATAGCCATGGCAATTTTTCATAATGACCTTAAGGCATTGGTAAAAGAAAACATAGAAATAATTAAGAAAGCCGAGCATTTATGGCAAACGGGCGAAACAGAAATAGTTTATGAAATTATACTCCTGCCGCCGAAAGAACGTTTCTTCCAAGGCGCTGATCCCGTGCTTGTAAAAGAAGTGCAAAAAATAACCAAAAGAAAGCTGCTTGGTTACGTGCAAGTGTTATTAATAAAATTCGAAACAAAATTTTTGCCGGATGCGCGTTTGCACACGCTTGCACGCCAAGAGTTGTTTTTGCTCAAGGAAGGAATCAGGACAGGAGAAACTTTCGCGATGATAAATGAGTTTTTTCCATTTAGAAATTTATATGCTGCTGGTAGAATAAAAATCCTAAACAGATTTTCAGGCCGCGGCGTTGGCAGCAGGGTTATGTGCTATGTACTTGACGATTTAAAGGCCAGAGGAATACGGTTTGTAACCGGAGGCACGACTATTCCCGGAAACATGGGCAGGCTGTTTAAGGCATACGGTTTTGTTGAATTTCGAAATCCGGCTAGCTATGCGCCGATTTGGGCCAGAAGGCTGTAGCAAAACATTTAAAAGTAACCAAAAGTTACTAATAGTAACAAAACGTTACCATGGCAAAGAAAGCAACAGCAGTTAAGCTGGACAATGAGCTGTACGAAAAAATAGTAAAAATAATATCGAATAGGGATTTTAAATATCGTTACGCAACAATATCTTCATTAGTAAATGAAGCTGTACATGAGAAAATCAAGCAAATAAAAAAGAAGGGAGCAAGCTAAAATAATAAAGCGGTAAGATGGTCGACGCAGCCTTAGTTGAAAAGTACAGGACAAGGATTGAGGGCCAGCTCGACCTAGGCGAAAAATTCGAAGATATTCCTTACTCAAGAGAATATGATATTTTCAAGGCTGAGCAGTATCCGCCAATTACGCAATTATATGAAAAGCTCTGCCAGAAATCTGCGCAGATTCTAAAAATTACAGTTACACCGAAAGACGCAGAGAAAGTGGCGCCGGCAATCCGGCTAGCTCACTTGAACGTTACGCCGGAAGGAGTGTATGCACTTACGTATCTAGTAACTTTTGTGTTGCTTGCTGTTTTTATCGTGTTAGGTATTATTCTGTTCAATCTATTTATTATGTTGTTTGGGCTGCTTGCCTGTCTCGCAATTCTTTTCTTGCTGCCAACAGTGCCGAAGCAAATTTTGACCAGCTGGCGGGCCCGTGCATCCGACCAACTAGTGCTTGCCGTTCTTTATGCTGTTATTTACATGCAGCACACACCAAACCTTGAACGCGCGCTGAAGTTTGTGGCAGAGCATATGCCGCCGCCAATATCTTTAGACTTCACGAAAATGCTGTGGGATTTGGAACTTAAAACGTATGAGAACGCACAGGAAGCCCTAGTGGCCTATGCAGAAACATGGCGTGGCTGGGATAATTCATTTATAGATTCTGTTAACCTGATTACTAGTTCACTGTTCGAGCCTGATCCGCAAAGGAAAAAGGAATTACTAGATCAGTCTGTTACTGTAATTTTAGATGGCACGCAGGAGAACATGCTGACCTTTGCCCATAATCTCCAGGGGCCCATGGAAGCCCTGCACATGCTCGGCATTGTACTGCCAGTAATGGGTATGGTAATGCTGCCAATGATCGGCGCATTTATGGGTGCGTCTTTCAAGAGTTGGCAAATCATTTTGCTTTACAACATCATACTACCGCTCATGGTTTATGGAATTGGAACATCTGTTTTGTCAACAAGGCCTGCCGGCTCTGATGAGTCAGACATTTACAAATATATTCAGCAACAGTACGGCGCGCCAAAACCGATAATTTTCGGCAGGCAGATAAATATTTCGCCGCGTGTCTTGGCAGCATTAATTTTCGCCGCAGGCATGATTCCGGTTTTTATTTATGCGGCCAGCCTTGCGAGTCTAACGCCGGACAAACTAGAAACAGCAATTTATGGCCTGCCAATATTATTCTTAAGCATCTATGTAGTTATGTTAGTTGGCCTGTGCGTTGGCCTTTACTATTACTGGTCTGTCGCACCGCTCATGAAAGTTAAGCACGAAGTAGAGGACATGGAACAGGAGTTTGCCGCAACAATTTTCCAGCTTGGCGAGCGGCTGCAGGAGCACAAGCCACCAGAGCAGGCAATTTTAGATTTAGAAGAGTCAATGCCGCAGAGCAAGATATCAAACTTTTTTAGTGTTATCGTTGATAATATAACAAAGCTTGGTGCAAGCCTAAAGGATGCAATATTTAACGAGCGGTTTGGTGCGATTGCACTGTATCCATCAGGTATTATTAAAAGCACAATGTCACTTTTAGTCGAAGGCGCAAAGAAAAGCCCAGAAGTGGCGGGCCGTTCTTTAATAACAATTTCAACGTACCTGAAGACTGTGCACTCAGTCACGGAAAGGTTGAAGGACTTGCTGGCTGATACAGTATCAGCGATGCAGTCACAAGTTAAAATTTTCGTTCCAGTTATATCGGGTATTGTTGTTGGTCTTGCCACTTTAACAGTGGGAATTTTGCGAAATCTCTCCACACAACTGCAAACAATTGCGCCGGGCGGTGCTGGTGCGGATGCTAGTACTGCGCAAGTTAGCCAGACCGGCCTGCTGGATATTTTCCAGACAAAGTTCGCAACTCCGCCATATTTATTTCAGATTATCGTTGGCATGTACGTAATACAAATAACATATTTGTTGACGTTCCTTCTGTCTGGAATAATTAATGGCCATGATGAGATGGAGAAGCGCTTTATGCTTGCAAAGAATCTCATATTCGCAACGTTATTTTACGCGCTAATATCAGTGGTCGTCGTGGTATTATTTAACGCGCTTGTAGCACCAGTTACGCGTATAACATTCACAGAGCAATAGAATAAGTTAAATACCATGGGCACATAACAGTACTATGGCTGCGGAGGGATTGATTAAATGGCTGAGCGAAGATATAATACTTTATTCAATCGCTGTTGGCCTGATGGTTGCGATCATGCTATACGTACTTTTTTCTATTATGTATTAAGCAAAGGTTTTTAAATAGGCAGTACTCTGTTTAATTTGAGGTAATCAAATGGCCACAAAAGCACAGGGTTTGCCAATAAACCTAATAATTTTAGCAATAGTAGCCGCGTTGGTTTTAGTAATTGTTGTCGCCTTTACAGTTGGCGGGACAAGCAATGTCTTTGGAAAAATTTCCAAGAGCAGCGCAGTTGTCGGTGGCGATTTCGAAGCAGTCCGCGCAACATGTAAATCTTTTTGCGATCGCGCACAATCACTGTCAAGCACAGATGACTGGGTAAAAAGCCAGTATTGCGCAAGAACATTCTCAGTCGATTTAGACAGAGATGGCAAGACAGGCACATTCGACCAAAATGGTGTAACAGCAGCCGGCGGAAAATACAACGCCGCAAAGCAGCTTGAAATCGGGCTGAACTGTTGGGATCCCGCAATCAGCGTAAACTGTCAGAGTGAGATAGTATATCCCGATGGCACAACAAAGACATGCATACCAGTAGCCGGCCAGGCCTGCGGGGTGCCACAATGCGCGTAAATAAACGGGCGCAAGGCCTCCCGATAAATTTAATTATTCTGGCGATCATTGCCGCACTTGTTTTAGTTGTGGTAGTAGTATTTACAGTTGGCGGGACAAGCAATGTCTTTGGAAAAATTTCCAAGAGCAGCGCAGTTGTCGGTGGCGATTTAGAAGCCATGCGTGCAACGTGCAAGTCCTTTTGTGATAGAATACAGACAGTTTCGAGCATTGCAGATTGGGATAAAAGCCAGTATTGCGGCAAGAAATTTTCGATTGACCTCGATAACAATGGCAAGATAGAAAATCCAAACGCAGCTGGCAAGAATGAGCTCAATTTGGACTGTTGGGATCCCGCGATAAACGTTGGTTGTTCAGTAGAAGTGTCATTCCCAGACGGCTCGTCAAAGACATGTTCGCCGCCGGCAGTTGGCATAGCTTGTGATGGTTCAAAGCAGTGCGTTTAAGAATGAAATTCAATACTAAAGCTCAAGGATTGCCGTTGACAACAATTGCAATAGCAGTTCTTGTTATTTTAACCTTAGTTATTGTCATTTTATTTGCGACTGGTTCCTTTGGTAAACTATTCGGAGTGGCAGGCAAGCTTGTTTCGTCAGGTGGCGGCGATGTTGGCGCAGATCAGGCAGCCTGCAATTCACTGTGTTCATCTGCACTTCAACTGCCAGATAAGGCAACATTTGCAAAGGGTTCTTACTGCAAAAAAACTATGGCATATGATTTAGATGGCGATGGCGATCTCACCGATGCTAATGAAAAGGATGTGCGCTGCTGGAGCGACAAAATCGGCGTTTCGTGTTCTGGTACACTTACTTCCGACGTGATAGTTGGGAGCTATACTTGGCCAAATGCCGGCGGTGCCACGCCTTACGGAGATTGTGTAAATGGATAAGCGAGCACAAGGATTGCCATTAACTACGATCGCGATAGCAATATTAGTTATATTAACGTTAGTAGTAGTTGCGTTATTTGTAACGGGTGGATTTCAGAAAGTGTTCGGCGCTGGAGCAAAGGTAACTAGTGGTGGCGCAGGCAATGTTGATGCTGATCGCGCGGCCTGCCAGTCACTGTGTGCACAAGCCCTTAATTCGCCAAGCGAAGTTCTTTTTCAGAAATCTAGTTACTGTAAAAAAGTTCTCAAAGCAGATCTCAATGGCGATGGTAAAATAGACGGAACTGTAACTGGTGGGGTTACAGAAAATAATTTC
>JAHFKX010000060.1 GCA_023245115.1 Candidatus Woesearchaeota archaeon | reverse complement strand
GGATTCTGCTCTGTGATTTGTCTTAGTACCGTACTGGGCCATAAAATCCCATAAAGTTATGAGATGCAGCGGATTTTCTGGGTCGTCGCTCAATATTTTCGCAGCGTAATCATCATAGCCTTGTATCATGCCAATCCACAGTGGGCTTTCCTTACTAGGGCCATATGCAAAACTGGTACTCCACCCAGCTTCATCGTGTTCGTCTAAAAACAATAAATGTGAAAGGTTGTGTCTAATAGTATGCGGATTTTTGCCTATTTTAAATCTTGCTTTTTTCCAAGGGCGATTATTATTAACATCAAGTAAAACATATGGTGTTCTCGAAGTTCCCGAGCCACCGCCAAACGAAACTGATTCGCCAAATCTACGCCCGATTAAGCGGCAGCGCTCTTCGAATTTTTCTTCATTAGCTGTTAAAACACCACTCAAAATTTCTTGCAGAGTATAATTATCAGGTTCAGCGTAATCACTAACATTAACTAAATTTCGACGCCTTGTAAGTATTGCATCTGCGTCGATTAGCCTTCCAAAGGTTTGTATGTCCATATCAAAACCGCCCCACACACGCCTTTTTAAACCTTACTATATGCACCCATTTTAGCATTTTGACTATTTTCATCGTACGATTTCAGGAAAGCTCGTGCGAGCCCTGTTTTATTTGGTGCGAAAGTCTTTTATTGCTTGCGCCATAGAACTAGTAATTAAAAACAAATAACTTGAACTCGCCGCTCGGCGCTATTCCCCGCATTTAAGTGCGGGGTTTTTACGCGCCTCGCCTTGAAAGGCGAGTTCAAGGAATGGAAAAATGGCTTCATCCCACGCGCTAAAGCGCGGGGTTTTCGCCATTTTTTCATAAAATGATTTTTAGTAAACTACTAAGCCGCATTTCAGGCAGACAAGCTCATCTGTTTCCATGTGTATTCGTACGTCCGTAGAATTGCAGGCCGGACACGGTTCTGCGTTCCAAACCTTTGGTGTTTTTGGCACTTTTATTCCTTGCATATGAACTCCTATTTGTGGCCGGAATTAAGGGACGCAGCCGCTCGATAGAGCTGTCCCTCAAACCGGAGCTGGGATATTATGGCAGGGCTATTTAAAATATCTTTCTTCGCGATATGTGTTATCACATAATACGATCTATTACAAAATGAATATAGGTCACATAATATAACAAAAACTCGCCGCTCACATCTATCCACGGGCTAATGTCAAAAAATCCTGTGGATTTTTCGAGCACCTCAAAAATGCTGTGCATTTTTGTTGAGTCCGTGGTTTTGTGATGTTCGCCTAAATGGCGAGTTTTTGAATGGAAAAATGCGCTCATCTCACGCACTATGTGAAAAATCGCTTTGCGATTTTTCAGCACTCAAAAATGTGCAACATTTTTGTTGTGTGAAAAACACCATTGGTGTTTTCCATCACAATCGGAAATCGTAATTTCCGATATGAAGTGCGGAGTTTTCGCGCATTTTTTCATAATTGAATTAAATATTATTTTTTAACTAGCGCGGCTGCATCTGATGTCAGGCAATAATCATTACAGTAAGTTGGGCATACTCTGTTGTCACTGAGCATTGCTTTTTCAAGTTCACAATAGTTTGTACATATTTTAGCTGTTCCTTTTGGGCATGTGCTGTGCAGGATTGCCAAATCATATTTTACGCCATAGCATTCGACGCCGCCAACAATGTTCTGGCAGGGCCCTGCTGCGGTAAATCCAGTGACGGTTAACAGGCCTGTTTTTATATTTGGACTAAGGCCGTTTGTAAAAAAAACGAGGTTGAGGCCAAGCACGAGTATGAGAAAGGCGGCTAGCCATACGCTAATTGAACGCGGATCTGCCACGGCTGCAAAATCAACCGGCACTTTGATCGTATTCGACTGCGTCAAATACAATGGCCGCTGAGTCCTCCTGCAACTTTTTTAATCCAGATAAGAGCACCATCTCCAACTTTAATAATATTGGGCGTAGATTAATAAATGTATCGCTATGCTGTGTGTTTATATTTTTAAAGGGCAAAAACCAGCCAAGATTATGTTAATAGGAATAGTAGGCATCGCGAATCCTTCGGCTTCGCGGGGCCGACCTCGGAGAGTTTGTGAAGTATGTTAATAGGAATAGTCGGTAAGCCGAATGTTGGCAAATCAACCTTCTTCAAAGGCGAAGCCCTTTTCTCTCGGCAGAGAAAAGGTCTCCCGCTCGACCCCAAAAGAGAGGCGGCGCGATTTGCAATCGCGCAAGAGGTAAAGCGATGCTAATTGGCATTGTGGGAAAGCCGAACGTTGGTAAGTCCACCTTTTTCAAAGCGGCAACGCTCGCGGAGGCAGAAATCGCAAATTACCCATTTACCACAATTGAACCAAACGAAGGCGTTGGATTTGTGCGCGTGGACTGCGCCGAAAAATTTTTTGATGTTAAATGCAATCCCCGCCAGGGCTTTTGCATTGATGGCCAGCGGTTTGTGCCAGCAAGATTAATCGACGTGGCCGGCCTAGTTCCTGGGGCACATGCCGGAAAAGGTTTGGGAAATAAATTCCTTTCTGATTTGGTACAAGCCGATGTGTTGATTCATGTTGTCGATGCCTCTGGCTCAACTGATGAGAGCGGAAAGTCTGTGGAGCCAGGGTCGTATGATCCATTGAACGATATAAAGTTTATTGAAGCGGAGCTGGATGCATGGTTTACAAGTATGCTTAATGAAAACTGGGGTAAATTTATCAGGCATGCGCTGACCTTAACGCCTGACAAGGCCCTGCATGAACAGTTTTCTGGTTTTAAAATAAGTTTAGATCAAGTTATTAAAGCGTTAAAGTATACAAAATTGGAAGGAAAAAAACTGATGGACTGGTCCGGTGCAGACATTATGGACTTTGCGTCTGCGGTTAGGAAAATGTCTAAGCCGGTTATAGTTGCTGCTAATAAAATCGACTTGCCGACCTCAAAGAAAAATATTGAGCGGCTGAAAAAAGAGTTCGCAGATTATTTAGTTGTGCCATGTTCAGCAGAATCTGAGCTGGCGCTGCGGGAGGCTGCAAAGAGTGGGCTGATAAAATATATTCCCGGTAATTCTGATTTTGAAATTTTAAAAAAAGATACATTAAGTGAAAAACAGTTTAAAGCACTTGAGTTTATTCGAACTAAAATTCTCAAAGAGTGGGACGGAACTGGCGTGCAAAAATGTTTAAACGCTGCGGCCCTGGACTTTTTGCATTGTATCGTTGTGTTCCCGGGTGGTGTTTCTAAGCTTGAAGATGCGCATGGCAATGTCCTGCCCGATGCATTCCTACTGCCGCCAAAAGCAACTGCGTTTGACTTTGCTGCTAAGATTCATACGGACCTTGCAAAAAACTTTGTTGCGGCAATTGACGTCAAAACAAAAAGGCGTGTTGGCAAGGAGCACGAGCTGAAACATTTAGACGTTATTGAAATCATGACGAGGAAATAGTTTTATTGCGACCGAAATTTTCTTATACCTATTGGTGGTATTATTAACATGGCATTTGTGGTAGTGGCTGTCGACAAAGATTTAGAAGCAATGGCGCAGGCCGCAGATTCAAAAAATTGTCCTGAATGTGGCGGCGCAAAATTAATTCGCGATTATGTGCGTGGCGAAAGATTTTGCGATGACTGCGGTGTTGTAGTAGATGAAAATATCATAGACCAAGCTGCGCCATATCGGACGTTTAGCGATAATCCTAATAGTATAGACCGGGTACATCATGGCGCGCCGGCAAACCCGCTCTTGCATGATAAGGGTCTACAAACCACGCTTGGTGGCCGTAATGAAATGCGGGACGCACGCGGGAAAGCTATCCCGCATCACATGCAAACCGAAATTAAACGTATGCGTTGGCAACAATTGCGCATGAGAGTTAAATCAAATGAACGCGGGCTCGTCGAGGGCATACAAAAAATTAATACATATGTTGCCATGAAAGGTTTATCACATGATGTCAGTATTGGTGCTGTCACAATCTACCGCCGCGCGCATAGGAAGTACATACGCGGACGAAGTATTGAAACAGTTGCACTTGTTTGTATTTATGCAGCATGCCGTGAGAATGGCGTGCCAAGAAGCCTTGACGAAATTGCGGACGGCACAGATATTAGCCGAAGAGAAATCGGGCGGACATATACGGCAATAAAACGGGCTTTGAAACTAAAAATATTGCCAGTAACCGCTGAAAGTTATATTGCGCGATTTTGCAGCGATTTAAAGCTGTCTGCTACGACGCAGGCCGAAACGCGTGATGTGCTCAAACAATATTCAGACAAGGGCGGGTTGATTTATGGTAATCCAATAGGACTTTTGTCCGGCGCCCTTTATATATCCGGCATGGTTTGCAATGAACCGCGCACGCAGAGGGTGATAGCTGAAAAACTGTGCCTTACCGAAGTAACTGTACGAAATAATTATTGCGTTATCCGCGATAAACTGGGCTTGGATTCGAATCTGCGCCGCAACATTTAAAAACCGTGTTTCATACCGATTCCTATGGGAAGAATACGGGCAGGCTTTGTAAAGCGTCAGGCAGAGAAGTTGATGAAGCTATTTGGACCAAGGTTTACGACTAAGTTTAAGGATAATAAAGGTGCGGTTTTATCTGTTGCGGAAGTTCCAACTAAAAAATTACGCAATTTGATTGCAGGCTACATTACTAAGAAACTTAGAAGCGGAAAAGATTAGCTTTTTCGGAATCATAAGGTCAATCAAAACACACAATGACAGAAACGACGACGGATAGTAGGGGCATATTTATTGGCGACAAGCCACTCATGAGCTATGTTACTGCAGTTGTTATGCAGCTTACCAGCCAAATTGCGAATAAAGTTGTGATTAAAGGCCGCGGAAAATTTATTTCAAAGGCAGTTGATGTTGCTGAAGTCGTACGTGGGCGATTTTTGAAAGATAAAGTAAACCTTGGTGAAATAAAAATCGGTTCAGGTGATTTCACAAACCGCGAAAATAAGCAAATAAGGGTTTCTACTATAGAAATTGAGTTAATAAGAAAAGATTAGTTTTTTTCTAGTATACTCGTAGTATCTTTTTAGTATGCTTTGTAGGAAAAGGTTTTTAAAGCTTTAAGTTCCTGATTTTACATAATGTCATGTAATCCAAATGCACGGTATTTTATTGGAGATGAATCGCAGAAACCGCGCTATCAAGCACATATTGGTTACAAGGTACCTGCGCCTAATGCCTACAGGTTGCCTGCGTCAAATTATGCAATTAAGACGACGAATTTATATGATGCAATTCGCAGCGCATATCGTTCGCCTAGCTATGCGGCCATGGCAAGGGGCATGCCAGTTTACAGGCCTGT
>JAHFKX010000013.1 GCA_023245115.1 Candidatus Woesearchaeota archaeon | reverse complement strand
TTATGAGTAATCAAGTAGTTGCCAGTTTAGTCATGAACTCCATAAGACAGTTATTCTACCCGCAGGCTTTTGGCGAGCCATTTGGTGGGCAAGTAGGTTATCGGGCGGAAGGTGCGCAAAGGCTTGGCAAGATAGAGATAGCGCCCTGTGGTGATTAAATGACAGACACAATAATAAAAAATCTTTTAGCGAGACGTGCAAGAGAGCAGGAAATAGAGGCGAAACGGCTTGCATCCTTTGACGTAGATTTATTATCCACGCTTGCAGGGTTCATAGATAACCGTTCAGATAAAGATGCGCCAAATTTCACGGAGGAAGGCTACGCTGCCTTTCTGGCCGCAAGGAGAGAGAATAATTTAGGGCGCGTATGCTCGCGCGGAAAAACCGAAAAAATAGAGTCGAATAATTTTTATCTTATGCAGTTTTTGCCGCATAACCCAGAGGCATGGATATCTGCTGCACGGGTAATGCAAAAGCTGGCCAGCAATCAGGCAGAGCAGGTGCTGAAGCACTACATAAAGTTTTGCGACAAGTCAAATTTTGACCATGCAGTATATCTTGCGATGATGGCAAACCATGGCCACGTAGTGCCGTTGCTTGACGCAGGCCCGATAGATGTTGCAATCTGCTTAGTTTTCCGCGAAGAAGTTCCAAAACTGGAGCAGGAAAAAAAACAGCTCGAAGAAAAAATAATCAGCATGGAAAAAGACATAACTCAACGTGTTTCAAGTGAAATAGTTAAAGAAATAGATTCGTTTGGCAGGCCAGCGAGCCTCGAAGAGCCGTGGAATATAATAAAAAATGCGCAGGCCGTGGAGCCAGAAGCAACTGTCAAACTGCTTGAAACCTATCTGCAGTCATATTCTTCGGCAATAAAGTCTGAGTATGATAATTCTCTTAATGAAACACAAATAATGCTTGGCGAATTCAAGGGCGTGGCAGCAAACGTCGGGCGAAAGGCCAGGACTTTGTTTGGAAAACAGAAAGAGGAAACGCACGAAATACCGGAAGGCCTGAAAGCACTGGCGGGCAGGATGCTCGAGTGGGCAATGGGAGACGTAGAGACAGGCATAGATATGCTTAGTTTATTGCTGCGGCGCAAAAAGCCATTCATAGTTGGCGATGAAGTAGCTATTATCTCTGCAAATGGCGAATACGTGGGAAGATATTTTTGGGGCGAAACTACTATAAAGGTACCGCTGAGAACTCAGGGCACAGTCAGTAAAATATCCAAAGAAGATGGCGAGCTGTGCATCGAGCTTAGATTAAACAACAGGCAGCTTACCGCAAAAGGCCTGTGGAATGTCCATCCTGATGAAATAGCCTTCGCAGATACAGCCACAGTTTTATTCCAACAGGCTGCCAAGGAAATACGCATACGTAAAAAAGCTGAGGCAGAGCAT
The DNA here is from genome assembly GCA_023245115.1 of Candidatus Woesearchaeota archaeon. Lineage (GTDB taxonomy): Archaea > Nanobdellota > Nanobdellia > UBA10117 > UBA10117 > JACOYC01. The sequence continues at coordinate 12,651 of JAHFKX010000013.1, read as the reverse complement.
TTAGATATTGATGCGCTGTACGAAGAGAATAACATTCAGCCGGGCAGATTAAAAGAACTACGGCAAATCCTGCCGGACTTAGTTTACAAAAAATGTAACGAAGGATCGTCCGGTGATATTTTGGAATTTGTCAGAAAACAGTTGGAGCGCGATATGAAGCAGCGATACAACCTAACTGATAGTAATTGGGATTATTTTATTGGTAATAAATCACAGGTTTTGCTCAAAGGCCTTGAAAAAAAACGGATGAAGGAGATAAAAGAAGACCTACCGGACCGTCGCGATAGACTGTCAAACATCAGCGGCACGCTGGAACGCTGTGCGAATTACATAAAACAGTTTGAGGCTTAAATACACCCGCGAGCTATTATTGCTTTGTTAAGTGCTGTAAATGCAGCAGGTATGTTTTTCCCGGTTTTTGCGCTCGTGTAAAAATAATCCGCGTCCCATTCAGAGGCAATGCCTGATAAGACACGCTCCTCCAGTCTAACTGTATCTTCCAAATCAACTTTATTTGCAAGGAAAACAACAGGTACTTCCCGCCAAAATTCTTTTAACTGGCGCAGTGTGGCTGTTAGTTCGGCAACTGTTGCACGGTTTGTTGCATCATACATAACGATTACGCCGCTTGTTCCCTGTAAGTATGTTCGCAACAGGTTTGGCTGGCTGTCTAAAAACTTTCCATTAATGTCCCAAATTAAATCTGTTATAACATAGTCTTGTTTTTTGAAGCGCAATGCCTCACGCCTCGAAACGATGTTTATGCCAATCGTTTGAATGTAATGGCCATCAAAAGCGTTGTGAACAAATCTCTCAACTACCTGCGTCTTTCCTACTGCAGGCCTGCCGAGCAGGCAAACTTTTTGTATGAATGTTCCTGTCATTAGGTTATCTGTATGGTAACATTTATAAGGTTTTCTATGAAAACATCCTTACAATCTTTAGTATCTTCTGGTCCCAAGGGACTTTATGTGTCATGCCGACCCTTCCCTCATATTCCCGCCAATGTTCTAAATACCATGCATAATTTTCAATCAGAGTTTCAGAGTTAGATTTTTTTGGTTTCCAGCCAAGTATTTTTTCAGCCTTTGAAACCTCCACGAATGAATCTTTATCCATAGTTTCATACTGCCACTGCACGAGCGGTGAGAGTTTTGTAATTTCAAGCAGCCGTAAAATAAACTGCACTGGTTTTGCCGGCAATGGCATTAGTCTCGAGCCGGATTTTGCGAAATTCAGGACGGCCTGCAAGTCCTCACCCAAAGTTGCAAACTCATTTGCGCCAACATTAAACTCAGTGTTTGATTTTTCAGAATTTGCGGCCAGCCAGATTGCATCTATCAGGTCAGAGACAGAAAGCAATTGATAGCGGTTCTTCCCATTTCCAATAATATAAATTTTTTTCCCTCGCCGTATCCAATCAAATAAAATCTGGAAGACGCCTAAGCGTTCTGGCCCCAAAAAAGTTTTTGGCCGGATAATTGAAATGAACAAACCCTTCTCGCGGAACTCGCGGCAGATGCCCTCGGCCTCCCATTTTGTTTCGCCGTAAGGGCCCAGTGGTTTTATTTCGCTTGTTTCGAAGATAGGATGGAACCGTGGGACGCCATATACTGCTGTCGTGGAAATGTGTACAACACGCGGAACTTTATTTTTCAGGCAGGCAGCAAGCACAGTTCTTGTTCCGCCAACATTTGTACTTTGTATTGTTTCATGCGAAGCGACTATTGGCAGCGAAGCCGCGGCGTGGATGACAACATCAACATCTTTCGTTGCTGTTTCCATAAATTCAGAATTACGAACATCGCCCTGCAGAAACTCAACTTTCCCAATCAGGTTTTCATTCTCTAACGGGTTCACATCGGCCAGCCGGACCTTCATTCCCTTTGCCAGCAGAAAAATTCCCAAGTGATTGCCCAAAAAGCCGGAGCCGCCAGTTATCAAATACGTTTTTTGCTTTTCCATCTGCAAATGCAAAATAACAAATTATAAAAGCATTTGTATACATAGATTTATATACTATTACTAAATATAATTTACGAGGTAATTAAATGGCTAATAACTTAGGAATCTGGCTTTTAGCAGCAGTTTTAGTAGTTGGGATAGTAGCTGTTGCTTCAAATGGCCTCACGGGTGATTATCTGACTGTTCAAAGGAAGGCAACCTCAACAGGCACAACTGCAAAGTATACTTACACATATGTGCCAAAGAATGCGCCTGCGCCAGCTTCAACTAATGGTTGTACAGATACAGATGGCGGCGTAAATTATTATCAAGTTGGAACTGCGACCGACAGCTCTGGAAATCAACTGAGAGATCGCTGTGCGCCCGGTTCAGGCGCAGGATACGGTAACGGAACTGCAATCGTAGAATATTTCTGCAATCCAGATGGTTCGGCAGGCTCTACAACTTATGACTGTGCAACTGAAGGCAAGGCATGTGCGCAAGATGGTGGCTATTGTCGTTAATAGTGCATAAATAATCCAATCACACCATAATACTTATAAACACCTTTTCCGTTTTCATAAATATCGGAGGTATGAGAATGGCAAATTTTGCCTTAAAGGCTAAAACAGCAATAAAACGAATAGCAGCAATAGCGACGACTTCTGTAATGTTAGGCGCAACAATGTTTGCGGGCGTAGCAGCAGCCGACTTAGCAGATTATCCAGCACCGTTCGTAGCGAATGGTAAGTGGGTAGGACTTGTAGTAGTCGGTGCAGACGCAGCACCAGCAGACGTAATAGGTGCAGCCGACATCGCAGCAACTTTGGCTCAAGCAGCCACAACAGCCGTGCCAGGCAGTGGAACAACAACCACAGTTGGCGGGAAGACACAGGACGTAATGTTAGGTTCTGTAATTGGTGCATCATCCAGGGGTGGATTCGACACAGAGCTTGGAAAAGATGATGTTGCAGGCCTGCAGGATACAACAGTAACCTTCCAGGGTAACACATACACAGTAAAGGACAAAATAGTGTTAAGAAATGCAACAATGCCAGTCGGAACAAGGGAAGGCCCAGTCGGTGGTCCACAGATAATGACTTCTCTGACAAGCGCAGATGATGACTACAAAGAGGGCGTCTTCATAGAAACTGACAAAAAGGCTTTGGCGTACTACTACGTGTTCGACACGTCTATTAACATATCCAAGGCATCAACAGCAGACCCATTAGCCATAAAGTTTTTGGGTAAGAACATGAAGATAACTTCAGCAAAGATGGGTTCCGACACAAATGCAGGAACAGAGTTCACAGCCCGAGTTGGAGAGGAAGTCTTCTTGAACGTTGGTGACACAGTCACTATCGAAGGTAAGAAAGTAACCCTGAAGAACGTCGGTTCAGCAACGTCGAACCCACCAATAATTGTGGATGTTGACGGTGTCGTACAGACGGTAACAGGAACTGAAACTGTAAATGGAATTGATGTCAATGTTGCAGACACGTTCTACTCGGACGCGCTCGCTGAAAGATCAGCAACGTTAATCCTTGGAACAGATGCAGTTGTAACATACAACACAGGCGATAAGTTCATTGTACCTTGCGCAGCAGCATGGCACAGAGTAGGCTGCAAGAAGGATGACCCTGACTGGACATGGGACACTGCGAACTTAACAGACAAAGCAGCAACAGTCCTGACATCTGGAACTGGTCCGATATTAGGTATTCACAACCAGTACTTAATAAACGACAACTCGGACAATCCAATAACCGTTGGCGGAAAATACGATTTCCCGTCTGGTGGATATGCAGTAACATTTGACAAGCTTACAGTAGCAGACGACAAATACGTAACTGTGACCGTAAGGTTCGAAAGCTCTGCAGATTTCAGCCAGGCAGGAGCCGCGTATGCAGGCCAGACAACCGAGCCATCATTTGCGATAGAATCTGACAAGTCCGGCGCACTAAAAGTGACCGCAGGCGGAGTCAACAAAAAAGTATCGCAGATATGGCTAAGCCAGAACGACAGCGACTTCAACCTGACAGATGTGTTCTACAAAGACCTGTCTACGAATAAGGTTGCCTTGGCAGCGACAATGAACTTTACCACGTCGACGCTAAAGAACAATCATTCGAATGCATTTGCAAATGTAGAATATGAAAACACAAAGTCAACAAACGTTGATTTAGAGTTGTTCACTGGCGGCAGCGTTAAGAGCCAAGGCGCGTCTTACGACCCATGGAACTTGACACTGGATGTAATAGATGACAATGGATACATAACTGACGGAACGGACAACATAGATGTGTGGTTAGGAACTTCCGCCACAGATTTTGACACATTGGGTGCAACAGCCAACGCAGAAGAGGCCAACGAAATCGTTTGGAATGGTTCAGTTGCGTATGGCTCGACTGCTGGCGGAGTACTGCTTGGAACAAAGACAAGTAACGCAAGGACGCAGTACGGAATAGTAATCGTTGACCCGAAGAGCAATGGCGCCTCGAACCGTGCTAAGTTCCGTATACCGGGAGATGCTGTAAGGGCTAAGGTATCAATAGTCGGCCCAGAGACAACAGTGTCACAAACAGGCGGAGCAGTGCAGGTCAGTTCTGTAGCTGGCGTACCAGTAGCAAAGCTGGACACAGAAGTAACTGACAAGACAGCCTTCCATAGTATATTGGTTGGTGGTCCTGCAGTTAACAGGCTGACAGCAAGCGCAATGGGCAAGACATACCCAAGCACAGGCACCGATTCTGGTGTACCACAAAATGCCGCAATGTTGAAGTTAGTCGAAAATGCGTTCGGCGGAACAAAAACAGCATTGATTGTTGCAGGGTGGAGCGCAAGCAACACGAGAGATGCATCAACAGTGTTGAAGGACTATGCGTCCTACGCTGACAAATTGAAGGGCAAAGATGTCACTGTTACCAGCTCGGCTGGCGTAATAACAGTGTCTGCTCCAACAGTTGCGTAAATAAATCCGGGGGTTAAAAACCCCTTTTCTTTTTTATTTTTTAAAATTTTAAACTTTATTCCCGTCTGCGCGCATAATCGCAACATTTAAATCCCTTTCGATTTTAATAAATGCGAGGTGTGATATGACAGATGATCAGCCAAAAGAATTCATAAAGCCGCTGGACTTAGAAAAGAAGAAGTCGCCATGGACAAAGATATTTGTAGTAGCACTCGTTTTTTTTATGGTTGCATGGGTAGTGGCAGGCTTTTCAGGCGATATCTTTGGCGGCAATGGCCAGCAGAAACTTCCAAAGAATGCATTTCAAATCTCAGGGTATGCATTTTACACGCTGGATGACGGCACGTACGGCACATACACTGCGATCGGAAGTCAAAAGGTTCCAATTGCGTTTAGATTAGACCCGCGGCAGGCAGGCAATATCCCGTTCTTCGACGGAGTTCTGGATTTAATACTCAACACTCAAAAAATATACATTTCGTTTGACCCAAACAACCCACAGGAGCGTGGCAAGCTTGCAGTCGCAGCGGCAGAAATTTCTCGCATCACAAGTTTATACAAAATAGACACAACGGGGGCATTCACGCAGGATTCAAATCCGATTAATCCCGACATTCCAATAAAAAAATGCAGCGATGCAAATGCAGGCGTTACAGTAATAGAGCTTAAATTCGCGAGTAAAACATCTATTGGGATAGATGCATCCAACAACCGCTGCGTCGTGATATCTGCACCAACTGGCGATGAGTTAATTTTCGCTGCCGACAAGCTGGGCATGAATTTGTTAGGAATACGAGTTTAGTATGGTTGGAAGAATAGCAAAGCGCATAGTTATCGCGCTGATTTTTACGGCGTTTATTTTCCTGCTTGGATTTTATGCAAGCTCGACGCTCGTGGAATCAAAGTTCGAGTCACTTCAAAGAGCACAGGATGAGATTCAAATAGATACAGTCAGCCTCGAAATAGAATCGAGCCTGCTGGCCGAAAACCCGTGCAACCTTGCCGGCCTTGAGGAGCTTGGCACAAGGCTTGGCGACCTCGGTCCAAAGCTAGATTATATGGAGCGGCAGTCCAGCGCAAAAGATTTTGAGAATCTCAAAAAATATTACGCGCTGCTGGAAATAAAGCACTGGCTTGCGGTCCAGAAGAACAACAAAGAATGCAAGTCAAACTATGTGCCGATTCTTTATTTCTACTCAAACACGGACTGCGATGACTGCAAGCTGCAAGGCCCACTGCTCTTAGCGCAGAAAGAAAAAAACCCAAAGGTAATGGTATATTCGTTTGATGTGAATTCGAATTTGCCAGCCACTAAAATACTGAAGGGCAATTACAACGTGACGAGCGTGCCAGCAATAATCATTGGAAACAAAAAATACGAGGGCTATCGCGGAAGTAAGGAGCTTAGCCTGGCCATAAGTGAATCACTTAGAAATTAGTAGCTCCTCTGAGCCGTCGTCTTTAATTTTATAAATCTTAGAGCCCGCATAAAGAAATTGCTTTATGGTAATAGCAAAGTCATTATCGCCTGGCAACTGCCTAGCCTTGAGCACAGAAGTCGCGGCGTGAACCATGGGCAAATCACTAACTCTGCCAGAAACGTATGCGTTTAAGTTGCGCGCATTACTGCCCAAACCGCCAGATACATTTCCGAATAAGTGTAGACTACAAGATTCAGATGCTGCTAGGCAACTTTCTCCGACGGAGCCGCGAAGGTTAAAATCGACATACTCTGCGTCTCCCCCAAAATAGTTACCAAAATAACTGCACGTAACTGATACTTTCAAACGCCTATGACTTTTTCCCTTTAGGCAGCCAAGCATGTAACGTAATCTATCTAGGGGCTCCAGTAAAATTAACTTGAAATTATTATAGTTTAAATCATATGCCCTTTGGACGAGCGCGGAAATAAATAAGCCTGTTCTTAGGTCTGTATTTTGAAAAAACTTAATATTATATGGTTCATAACGGACTGATAGACAAAGCAAAAATTCAGTTAGGATATTTGGTGTTATTTGTACGCGAGACAAGTCTCTAAGGCTTGCTTCAAAAGTGCTGTCATGAGCAAAAATAATATCCGGTTCGTATTCCAATTGTAATTTATAAATTTCAAAAATTTTTTTGATGTTGTTTTCTAAATTTTTATCTATTGTTACGTTAATAGTTTTTTCTTCTACTGGTGCTTCCAAATCCCTAAGAATCTCCTGCAAGTTATGCGAGCCCATATAATAAGATCAATGGAAATGCTTAAATCGCTTTCTATTGCCTATGTAAAACACGGTTAATCAAACTATTTTTCCAAACTACGCCGCCGAATTTCATTTCCTTTGCGAATATTTTAGTGAATATTACTGCAAGCCACCAGATTGCAAAGAGCCAAGTGTAGAAAAATATGTAGATGAAATAGGTTGCGTAAAGCCGTTCCTCTTTGCCAGACCTGCTCCAGCCAAAGTATAGCATAAGCGCGCCAATAATTAGGAAGCAGATTGCCAGCGCACTAGTAATGCCTGGCGAATAAAACGGCAAAAGCGACAGGCTCGACTTGATGCCTGCGAGGAAATCAAAATTTCCCAGATGTGCGTTTGCAATCCAGTGAAATGTATCAACGGCTATGCGTCTGGCAGAATAGGCAAATAAAGCGACCGAAAAACCGATAGAGTAAAGTGCAAGCGGCAGTATGAAAATACCAAGTATTCCATGTTCGTGTCCCATGAGATGGCGGTACTTAACTATGTTTTCGAAAAAGCCGAGATACCATCTCAATCTTTGGCGTAGCAACTGGAAAAAGCCGCGCGGCGATGATGTGTAAACCACGCCATTTGGCGCATTTTCTATTTTTAGGTGCTGGCTTTGTATGCGCAGCGCGATTTCCATGTCTTCAGTTATATTGTCCTCGTCAAATCCGCCCGACTTTCCGAAATAATCTGCGCGGTAAATTGTCATTGGGCCGGGCGCAACATGTATGCTTCCCAGTAACGCAAATACTTTTCTTAAGAAAATACCATAAATATACTCTAAGCTTTGCACGTGTTCCCAAACATTTTTTGGTTTATGTACTTTTAGGGCGGGCGTAACCGCAACGACTTCAGAATCAGAAAAATAAGGTAGCATATTCATTAATATGTTTGGCGTGGCATATGAATCAGAATCTATTGCGCCGAAAATCTCGCCGGTTGCTTTTTTGAATGCAAAATTAACTGCACGGCCCTTGCCGCCTTCCGGAATACTGCAAACTATGACGCCGTCCTTTTCAAAAGATTTTGCAATCTCCAGAGTTTTGTCCGATGATTTGTTGTTTTCAATTACGATAATCTCGAGCTTGCCTTTCGGGTAATTGATATCGAGTAGAGACTTTATTGTTTCCGCGATTGTATCTGCCGCATTCCAGGCAGGCACAACAATCGTAACCCTCGGAAATTTGGCCAGCTTTGCAGGAATATTCCGCTTTTCTTCTTCGAGAAATGTAAGCACAAAAAATACAGCTGAGAACATACCAATAAACATTCCAGCATACACTGCCAACTCGAATAACATAGAAAAAGATGAGCAGCTAAATTTAAAACATTACCGCCTACAAGCCATAAAACAAAGTAATATAGAAAGTTTTTTAAGGGTTTCGTTTGTTCTGGCAAACATGCATAAAGAATTCCGCGGGCTAACCTTCAAGAATGTACTGGATTTTGTAGAAGCAATGACAAATTCCGAATATTTTTTGCAGCATGAACTTAAAGGAGACAGCAGCCTGACTACAGATAGATTAGAATCAAACTTTGGTAGCTACAAACCACTCGGGGGATGGTTTACTCTTGCGGATTTAATGCCAGATATTTTGCCACAAATAAATCGCCTTAGGACTAATAAGGTCGGGCTGGAACACATGACTTTAAATTTGTATGCATCGATGGGCATGAAAACCGGTTTTGGCTTTAGTGAAGACAGGGCAGAAGATCTTGGAATGTGTGTTAGCATGTCTGTTATAAAATCAGATGCGTCTAGTAAGATACGCTATAATGTTATGGTTTTTCAGCATGGCTTGGATAAAGATAAATATGCTAACCAGCAAGAATATAGAATTGAGCAGAAAATGTATGGTAAATGGGAACGACAAGTCAAAACTGAAATTCGCAAGGCCTGCAAAAAAGCAGGCATGAATTTTTCTAAGCCAACGTAAACACAACCCTGTGCAGTACGCCAAGAGCAATAACTACTATTATCGCAGCGAGGAAAATTAACTCTGATTTTGACTTGAGCTTAGAGTCTTGCAGGAATTTTTCGATTTCAGCAAATGCGAAGCCGGCCAGCCCAACAAAAATCGCAACGAAGTATGGCAGGCCAAGCTGCAAGTCGACAAGTTGAGTGATAAATCCAATAAAAATGGTAATCGCCGCGCTGGTTAGCAGAATGGCTGATTTTTTATCTTTCGTTATACCTGCGTAAGCGCCGTAAAGACCAATATATATTGGCAGCGAGCCGGCGAAAACCAGCAGGCTTTTGTAAACTCGCGGAGCAGAAGATATTGCGAAATAGTTAGTGTAGTGGCCAAATAAAAAAATAGCGGCCGGCGTGATTTTAAACAGCAGGAAAATTCCAAGTATGCATGCAGTGCTTGTAAGTATTAACTTTAGTTCGTTCTGGCTGACTTCTTTGCGCTTTAATTTTATTATGCCAACATAAATGATATATATTGGTATCAGAAACAGGCTGTACGCATGAATAAATGCGAAAATTACCGGAACTATTAGTATTAGCCGCCAGTCGATGTCTTTAATTCGCATAAAAAAATACAGGCTGACGATAAAAAATAGCACGCCTAACGTATTTGTAAGCGGTTCCGCTGCTCTCCACGTGTAAACCTGAATTGGCGCCATGAGCGCGGCAGAAAAAAGACCAGCTTTTGTGCTGCCAGTAATTTGCTCAGCCAGCTTGAAAATAGCAAATATGATTACGGCAATTGCAATTATTGGTAAAATATTTGCCGCGAAATTTATTTGTTGCGGTGGCGAGGCGATGAGCTCATAAATGTTTAGGCCGGCCGACAAAGCAATAAACGCGAACAGATAGGCATAGTCTTTACTACCACTGCCATTGCTTTGTTCCATGCAACAAAGAGCTAAATTGGTTTTAAATAGTTTTTCCAGTTAAGTTGGTTATAAGCTCTGTCGCGTAGCTTCCTTTTTGCAGTTCAAACTTCAAAATAACTTTTTGCCTGCCTTTACTTTGCGAAGCAAAGTCCGCGAAGCTCTGCTTCGCGTTATTCAACTCATCTCGTTCTGGCGCTGAGATTTCAAAATCTTTTACTTTCACGAGTGCCTGCCGAGTCGTCCCTTCAGAAGCCAGCTCAGGCATCCGTGAACATCTGAACGAGTCCAGTGTTAGATTATCTGCGGCCAGCAATTCCTTCACTTTCTTTGAAAACACGTCCCTGCCAAGTTTTGTTTCATAGCCGGAAACGGGATATGACTTTTTCAATTTTCCATTTACTGCCGCGACTGCAGAGTTCCACAAGTAACTTTGGTAGGCATGCACATACATTCTTCGCGTCGGCTTTGGAACTTTTCTGAGCGCGCCCGCAAAGTCATTTGGAATTTTTGCGAGATTCCATAAAATAGTTGTTTCAATTCCCAAGAACTTTGGGCAGGCTTTTAGCAGTTTATCCCATTGTCCGAAGTTTTTCTTTGCAAACTTCCGAAACTTGCCAGCCTTTGCATTCTCTTTCTCGGAGTAAGTCAGCAAGTAAAAAACCGCGTCTTTGAAATACCCGCGCACAATCTCGCGGCCAATCAAGGCGGTGCTGCCGCCACCGAACCTTTGCCCGCCAAAATAGTTTGTAAAACCTTTTTTGTTTAATGTTAAATATCGTTTTTTAATATTATTTAAATTTTTTTTAGTTAAGTCGCGCAAAACAATTTCAAATTTGTTGCCCTGCAAGTCGCCAAGTGCCAGACGCTCGGGAAAGCGCCCAATGAACTTGAGCTCAATGTCTTTGAGTTTTAAATCTGCCAGCCGTTCAGAATTAATCTGAAAACCGGAAACTAGTTGTTTTGTAACTGCGTTTGCGTCCTTGGTGCCGGCAAAATGGAACCGGGCGAATGAAACACTAAGTGCGCGGGCAATTGCCTGTATTGCGCGAACTGTGGTGTAATTCTTTTTAGTCAGCCAGAAGTATGCGTAATCGCCGCCTTCTGTTTTAGGCAGCACTATAATCTCTTCAACTTTGAAATCTTCGGGAATTTGCTTAATTATCATTTTAATCACAGGGTTTGTGTGAAAAAATCTCATTGGATTTTTCCAGCACCTCAAAAATGTCGCACATTTTTGTTGAAACCCCGCAGTTCACTGCGACTTTGCATCAGCAAAGTCCGCCGAACTTTGTTCGGCGCTATTGAAATTCAAAAACTCACCATCAAGGCGAGTTCAAGTTATAAACTAATCAGTTTAATTATCCCTTCTGCGCTTAAAAATACTATGATACCTGAAACAATAATGCCGCAGGCAATTGCAATCATGGACTTCTTCCAACCCCAGCCCAAAATTTCCGAAATCAATACGCCAGTATATGCGCCAAGCAGTGGCAATGGCAGTGACACAATAACAAAAAGTGCCAGTTCCTTGTAAATCTCAAATTTTTCGCGGTGATGTTCTATTTTTTGCGAGGTTGATGCATGGAAAAGCCTGAAAATAATATCGCGAAAGTGCGTTCGCCTTAAAATCCAAAAAGCTACCGGAACCATAATGATGTTTCCAAGTATTGCTATGCTCAGGACTGCAATTGGGCTGAGTTTTGAGGCCAAGCCGAAAATTATGCTACCTTTTACCTCTGACAGCGGTGCTGCGGAAAGTGCAAGAGTAATCAAGTAACCAACTAAGTCTGCCATAAAATAGCACAAATCAATAACTTTATAAATCCATCTGATTAGCCTCAACTTATGGTGATCAAGGTATGTGCGTCGTGCAAGGCAAATGTAATGAACGACCGAGATGCAACTAGCTTCCCATGTCCTGCTTGTTTAGAGTTAATAGCGCGGTGTGGCCACTGCAGAAAAACCGCAGCCCAGTACAAATGCAAGTGCGGATTTGAGGGGCCATAAGATGTTAATTATAACTGCGGCTGTGCTGCCGAGCGAAGCGAGCGTAGCACTAAAGCGCCAGCCGATTTTGCGGCTGTGTAAATGTGGTTTTGAGGGGCCGTAATGGCAATTGTTGTGGCCAAACTGCGCGTCATGCCCACTTCTCCGGAGATTGACATAAAAAAGTTAGAAGTGTTTTGCAAAGGCAAGATAGAAGGCGCTGGTGGGAAATTTCATAGCGCAGCGACAGAGGAAATGGCATTCGGTTTAAAATCTTTAACAATAACATTATTTGGAGATGAAAATGCTCTTAGCCTCGATAAACTCGAGGCAGCAATAAAAGAAAATTCCGACGTTTCATCAACAGAAGTAATTGATGTCAGGCGTGCGGTCGGCTAGTTTTTTCTTAGTAAGCCAATCGCTGTTTTGATAGTTTCTTCAAGCGCCACGTCATTATTTAAAACAATATGCGCCCTTTGTTCCTGCTCGAAGTAAGACCCAAGTTCAGGATACATCTGCTCCCACTCTTTAAGTTCAGTCTGAGTTCTTTCCTGCAATAACTGCCTTGCTGATTCATAATTGCCGCCGGATTTTTTAACTGCAAACTCTATGCGTTTGTTAAAACTTGTTCTGAGCCAGATGGTAACAACGTTCGGCAGGTGCCTCGTA
>JAHFKX010000059.1 GCA_023245115.1 Candidatus Woesearchaeota archaeon | reverse complement strand
CGTTATAAAAAAGAGGCTTACTGAACTTTTGCCAAACACACCACTGGAAAAATCTATGGATATTTATGATGCGTACTCTGAAAACGCAAAATTCGAAAACGTTTTTGTTTTTGCAAAGGACTGGCTTGCCGCCAAGGCCGCAGAATCAAAAACCATCCGGCCAAGAATTGTAATACTCCCCTACGAATATTCTGCAGTCGCTGACGTAGACATAACATCGATTACTGGCAAGCCACAAAAGGTATCCTTACAAAGACTGCGGGATTTAGTAGATGAACATGATTCCGCAATGCTCTGCGCGATCAACCCAAAAACATATGCGAGCCGGGGCGAAGAGTGGGCAAAGATAGAAGATACTTTTGCCTGCCAGATAAGAATGGCTAAAAAAAGAATTGATGGCGGGCAGATGGATATTCGGGCGCAGTTTGCACTGAGAATGCCTGCACAGACATCTTCCGATGCCGCTACCAGCGCAATTCTTGGCTACAGAATCAGGCCGATTGGCATTGAGTTAATGCCTGCGCTGGGCGGGGTCAAGTAAATATACATATATATAATTATATATTAAATTCTCTTACGAAAAGGCTTTTAAACATTTTACTTGCCTCTGCGAGATGGAACTTCACGAAGCGTTTGTGGATATTGGCCGCGAATATAACAACAATCCCGAGGGCTGGCACGTATTTATTGGCAACGACAATAAGGACCATCCCACTGCCTATTTCTACCACGATACATATGTCTGGGTTTTGAAGTATGCATCAAAATATGGGCAGAACGGGCTAGCAGAACAGAGGCAAGTTAGTGCGGGTGATCTGGACAGGCTGCGTAAAGACCCTGCCGAATTTGGCCTGCGGATTGTGCCGGGCATGCTTATCCGCGCGATAATCGGGCAGGCAACAAAAGATGCTCAAGAAAAAAAGATAAAAGCAGAAATACTCACTAAAAAACCACTCAGCGAAAAAGACCTTGATACGGTTGCAAATATCACTGATGACCCGCACCTTCACATTGGCTTCACACACTACGCAAGCCCGCTTGCCCCGCTTTCTTCCGCGCAGAAAAGGCTTGAGGACAGAATGAATGCTGAGCTTGACAAAGGATACTCTTAGGATTAACTTTATATTCCTTAATAAAATAAAATATCTATGGAATATAAACTCCTTGCAGAAACATACGCAGAATTAGAAACATATTCTTCAAAATTAAAAAAGACAGAAATAATTGCAAAACTTTTCAAGGAAACTCCTGCAAACCTGCTTGAAGCAGTCACACTTTTGATTCAGGGGCGTGTTTTTCCGTCTTGGTCAGAAAAAGAAATTGGCGTTGCAGAGCAATTGCTGCTCAAGGCGATTGCAAAAGCGACTGGCCAGCCAGCAGAAGACGTAATAAAAGATTACAAAAAATCCGGAGATTTAGGATTAACGGTTGAAAATCTAGTCAACAAAAAGAAACAGAGAACTTTAGGGCAAGAATCTCTCACAATCAAAAAAGTTTTTGCAAACCTTCAGGAAATTTCTGAACAAGGCGGCTCTGGTTCTCAGGATAGAAAATTAGATTTAATTGCAGAATTGTTAGCACAGGCCACGCCGCAAGAAGCAAAATATATTGTCAGAACAGTTTTGGAACAGTTACGCATCGGCGTTGCAGAGGGCATTGTCAGGGACGCAGTTGCTTCTGCATATGATGTTTCAGTTGACGCAGTTGAATATGCGTGGAACTTATTGCCAGACTTTGGCGAAGTCGCAAAAGCAGCCAAAGAAAATGGTGCGTCTGGTTTGAAAAAATTCAAATTAAAATTAGGCACGCCATTCATCGTCCAGCTCGCAGAAAAATCGCCAAGCCTTAAGGAAGCAATTGAATCCTATAAAAAAGTTTTGCTCGAGTACAAATACGATGGTATGCGTACGTTGATTCACAAGAAAGGCGATAAAATCTGGGTGTTCACAAGGAATCTGGAAAACATTACTGCGGCATTTCCGGATTTAGTCCAGATGGCAAGAAAAAATATCAAAGCAGATGATTGTGTTTTGGACGGGGAAACAATCGGCTTGGACAAAAAAACCGGCAGGCCAATCCCATTCCAGCAGCTATCTACCAGAATAAAAAGAAAGTATGATATCGAAAAAGCATCCGTGGAAATACCAATCGACGTAAATTTGTTTGACATTGTTTACCTTGACGGAAAAAATCTTATGGATTTAACTTTGGGTGAAAGAAAAAAATATCTGGCAAAGACCATCAGGGAAGTCCATGGAAAATTCCATGTTGCTGAAGGGTTAACAACAAGTGATTTGAAAGAAGCTGAAAAGTTCTACAAAGAATCTCTGAAGGCTGGCGAAGAAGGCGTGATTGTAAAAGACTTGGATGCACAGTACGTCTCAGGTAGGAGGGTAGCTGGTGGCTGGCTAAAAATAAAACCTGTCATGGAAAACCTTGACGTTGTAATTATCGGCGGGACTTGGGGAACTGGCAAGCGGGCAGGCACGATTGGCTCGCTGCATCTGGCAATTCGTGAACCCGAATCTGGAAAATTTTTAGAGTGCGGAATGATGGGCACCGGATTAAAAGAAAAAGAATCTGACAAAGAGTTTTCTATGACGTTAAAGGAAATGACAAAAATTTTGAAGCCGTACATTGAACACGAATCCGCGAGCGCGATAAAAATTAAGCCAAAGGTCGTAATTGAAGTTGCCTACGAAGAAATCCAAAAAAGCCCAACGTATGATTCTGGCTTTGCCCTGAGATTTCCAAGGTTTATACGGCTAAGGCCGGACAAAAGTGCGGATGAAGCGGATACGATTGAAAGAGTTAAAACACTTTACGGGCAGCAGAAGGGGAGAGGGAAATAATTGTTTTATTTATATCTTATGCCATACGTATTTTGGTCGAGGATGCCTGGCTTGCCAACTGGCGCTGCACCTTTAGAATAATCTCTGCCTTCCTTTCGCGCAACGGCAAAAATGTGTTTCAAAAACTTTTGGCGGAAGTCTACTATCGCCGCCTGTTCCGATTCTGTTACGCCGCGCCCAATGCTCGATTCAACATACAATAAAAAATCAACGCCCAACATATTGCCACTGTCTAATTTACCTACGCCGCTGCCCGTTGGCAGGTCACCTGCTGCGGCTTGCTTGGCCATAGTCTCTAGATTTTTGTGCAGGCGCACAGCCAAATGATCAAACAGTATATTTCTGCCGGTCGCACCTTCATAATAATTCAGTATGTTCGCTATATCCGCAGCTAGTTGTAGTGGTAGCGGCAGTCTTGAAGCACCCATCCATCTTGAAGCACCTATCTAACCAGTTAAATAAAAAGACTTAAATAACTTTCTGCGACCCAATGATTTAAAATCCGGCTATACCCAAACTAGGCATTTCAGCAAAATTAAATCGGAATACTAACAAAAAGTTTTTAAATCGTCAATATTGAAATATTATATGATAGCAGAAGTAGATTTCCTGAACGCGCTTGGATTCGAAAGGCCGGCAGACATAATCAAAGTTACGGTGCCAACACGAGTTTGTGGAACTCAAGAAGAGGTTTACGGCTACACATATCTAACATCAACTGCTATCCGAGACTTAGAGCTTGTAAAGAGCGACGGAGGCAGTCCTGAGGCGCGAAAATATTTGACAATTTTAATAGGTAACGTGGCACCGTCCGTTAGAGAAAAAGTCGGATACGATATTTTTACGCGATTAGATGAAAGAATAGCACAATATCCCGAAAGCTTTGACCTAAAAAGTGAAACTTCAATCTTTGCACTTTATAATTACTATGTTGTTTCGCCAGCATATCATAATCGTGTGTCTGTAACGCTTAACGCGCTACCAGAGGCAAAACGAGACTTTAGAACTTCTAGTTGGCTTGCCAAAATGCGTGGTGATGGCAGTAAAGCAGAACTGCGTCGAGTACCTGGAACAAGGTCAGCACCAACAAATTTATTGCTCGACTGCATGCACAAAGTTTTACAAAGGCCCGCTTCACATTAGAATAGTTTTATAAACAACGAATAGGTTTATTTAGTATGGCCACAATTAAGTTTTACGTCGTAGTCATTGCGTTAGCTTTATTCATTGGCCTGCTGGCAATTTTTTCTGACTCTGCCAGCATTACCGGCGATTTTGCAATCAAATGTTCGCAGTCAGCACAATGCCCGGTTGGTTTTTACTGCAGCCAAACCTACGGCGACTGCAGAACAACGCGGCCAGTTGACTTACGGCCTGCCACATTCAAAGTTGAAAATTCAGATGGCTGCTGGCTGGCAACACTATCAGTGCACAACGACAACAAGGGCAAGAGCCAAAACTTTAATGTCGTAGTAAAAACCGCTGGCTGGGAAAAAAGTTTTACCATGGATGGGCTAGACAGATTAAGAACTGGTTTTGTTAAAACGTGCATTGACTATACGTTACTTTCAAAAGGCAAACATAATTTCCAAGTCGTGGTTGATCCAGACGGAAAAGTGCCGGATATTAAACGAAGCAACAACATTAAAACATGGACAGTTGAGCTGAAATAGGAAGATTTTTAAGCTTACATCGCCCCAATATTGTATGGACAACGAAAGAATGTACAATGCGCTGACATCAATAAAACACAAAGAAGCCGGCTTGAATTTGCATCCTTCTGTAATAACTGAACTGCACCAGCAGAGCTTGGTTTCTGTAATGTACCCAAACGAATATCAGAATAAAAATGGACAGCTCGTTCTGATGCTACATCTTAAAGAACAAGTGAACACACACGCAGACCAAGCAGGCAAAATGGCGGAAAAAATAGATACTCTTGAAACAAAACTAAATTCCAGATTGCATAGGGTTTTCTCAAGCGCAGCCAAAATTTCGGGCGAAAGGGAAGAGCTTGCCAGCCTGAAATTTACGTATGAACAAACAAAACAAGAGTATGAGCTGGCAAAGGGCAAATATGGCCAGTTAAAACAAATAGCGCAAGAGCTTAATGGCTATGTTTCTACGGGCAGTGTTTATGTCAAACTTACCGCAGCAGGCAACTCGGCAGTGCGAAATTTTGATTTAGATTTCAATCGAGCCAGATTACAACGGCCACAGACAAGAAGTTATGATTCTGGCGTTGAAGTGGTTCCAACAAGAACGCCGCCGCAAACATCGGCTGAGATTACGCCAAGGTCTGCAGTACGTGAGAAGCCAAGCTTACTCGAATATGCAATTGACGGAGTTGCTGGCGCCGTAGCCGGAGATGCTCTGGATGATGGAAGAATAAACGGTAGTCCTGGCGCATTAATGGGCGGCGCGCTTGGCGTTGCTGCGCGAGCTTCAGGAAATAAACCTGCTATAAGAGCAGTCGAAGGGGCTGGCCTAGGCGGATTGATTGGCGGACCTCCGGGCGCACTTATTGGCGGCTTGGGTGG
>JAHFKX010000058.1 GCA_023245115.1 Candidatus Woesearchaeota archaeon | reverse complement strand
AGAAATATGATGTGTATGCACAATTCCTGCAGACATATGAAGGCGTGGAAGGAGATTCCGCATCCATTGCGGTTGCGGTTGCGGTTATTTCAGCGCTGAAGAATATTCCAGTTAAGCAGGAAATTGCAATGACTGGCTCTTTGTCAGTTCGTGGTGAAGTCCTGCCAGTTGGCGGTGTTACGCAGAAGGTAGAGGCCGCAGTTGAGGCAGGCCTGCAGCGTGTTTTGGTGCCAGCAGTCAATCTGAAAGATGTTATACTTGCGAATGGAAAAGTTAAAATAGAACTCATACCCGTTAAAGACATAGTTCAGGTGCTCGAATATGCACTGGACTGGAAGGGGCATGAGGAAGTGCTTGTCCGGCTTGGGAGGAAAAGCAGATGAATAAAATAGAAATTTCAGATGATATAATAAAAAAAGTTGATGAGTGGATAAAGGCAGGCCGCTTTAAGGACCTGAATGATTTTATTAATCAGGCAATTAAACTCATGCTTTACGCAGAAGAAAACAAGGATAATTTTCAGGTTGTGAAGCAGGAATAAAAATTAAAATGAGCTTAGAAGATGACATAAAGCACATATTATTACTTAAAGACGATTTCGATAGTGAAGGCGGTCGGCCCCCTAAAAAAGAAACGCTTGACAAGGCCGTAAAAATTATGAAAAATGCGCTTCATCCCGCGCTCTGAAGAGCGGGGTTTTCGCGCATTTTCCATTCCAAAAACTCGCCATTTAAGCGAGCATCGTAAAACCACTGGCTTTAGCCCGTGGATAGATGCGAGCGGCGAGTTTTTGTTATTCCAATAATAAAAGACTTTATTTTAAGAGAAAAAGGAGTCCGACTGCCAGACCCGAGCCTTGGACCATGTTCGGACGAAAGCGTTGATATTTACTGGAAGGCATCGGATTACGAAATATTATTTAATGTCCCACAAAATGGCAGACCAACTTATTATGCGCAGATTAATAATCGCGTTGTGGAGCGCGTATTTAATCCAGTTTAATTATTTCAGCTTCTCAATCGTTTTCAAATCTTCAATCCGTTTTTTAGCGTCAACAGCCGGCCTGAAGAAGTGCCAGAAAACCTTTTGCAGCCACAACACCCAGTCTTCGTCGTAAATTTCGTAATAAATATAAGTTCTGCCTTTCAGTTCCCCAGATCTGTATTTTTCAGGTGATTTTACTTCGCGCAATCGTGCTAACTTATTATCAATAATTATTGCGCGTAATGGCTGCTCCGCGTATCTTATTTCAATTGCGTCGCGGCCAATTCTGTTGTTTATGGCTAAAACTTTTTTTACGTTTTCTATCCCAGCAACATCAACGCGTGTTAAAATTTTTATATTTACTTTTCTCGTTGCTAATTCTTCTAAAATACCCAAAACGTGTGTTTTGCCATGTATTAAGTTTGCCAGCGATAAGTTTCCGGAAAAAATATAAATTTCGTTTGTTGCCCGCCTGAGCAAGGGAATAATATTTTTATCCCGTGTTTCCTCTTCGGCATCAGTAACTTCTGAAAAAGCCCGCCTTTTTTTTCCGTCAACAAACTGATAAATGTCAAGCGGAGAAAAATCCTCTTTTTTCCGGCCAGCCTCGATTTTCTTAAGCAATTGTTCCTGTGCTTCGGAGACTGCTGGCCTTTCTGCATTCATCCAGAAAACTATTTTCAATGCACCTTTTGTGCCGCCACGAAATGTTTTTGCCGAGATGGTGCCTTGTTCTTTCGAAATTCTTTCAACATACGCATCCGCAGTTCTCCAGTTCACTTTCAAAAGTAGTGCGATTTCCTGAACCGTTCTAGGCTGGACGTAGACAAATTCTTGGATTTTCTTTGCTAATTCTGGTTTTAACATGTTAATATATACAACACTTAGTATATAAAATTATCGAAAATAGCTATATTTTCTACAACACTTAATATTATTGGAGCGAAAATGGAAGCGGCGATTACTGGCGGGCCAAATTGCGGGAAAACGTCCCTTGTAAACGCCTTGGCCGCAATGGGCTATCAAGTTGTTCCTGAAAGCGCAGAGCTGGCCATCAAAGACATGTCTGCAGAAGGCGTCTGGAACCCGCAAAAAAAAGATTGCCTGCAGGCATTCCAACACAGGCTGTTTGAAAAACAGCTTGAACTTGAGCAGCGCATAGACCGCAACAGGATTCCAATATTCTTTGACAGGCATGGCACAGTAGAACAAATTGCATACTGCGGCTTTTACGGATTACGCGTTTCTGACAGCGTTAAACATTACGTTGCAAACAGAAAATTTGATAGAGTCTATTTACTGGAACGCGTTCCGAAGTGGGAGAACAACGGCATCAGATACGAAGATTACGAAACTGGCAGAAAAATTCACGCTGCAATCGCGCAAGCATACGAGGAGCAAGGCCATCAAGTAGTAAAAGTGCCTTTGTTCAAGTCAGCCAAAAATCTAAATGAAAAAGAAGCAATCCAGCAGGCAATAGCCGCAAGGGCAGAATTCATCTTAAAAGATTTGGGAGTTTTAGGAGGTTACGAACATGCAGCAGGCTTTGCAGCAATCCCAGTTTGAAATAGAAGCAAAGGTTGCACTGAGCGATTTCGAATTAATGCTTCTAAAACAAAAATTACCGAAAGATTTTAATTTTAGCAATGTCCATGAAGAAAAGAATTTTGTTTACAAGGCACCGTGGATGACGAATGGAGAATTCCTGAGGGTTCGGCATGAAAAATTATTAGTTGACAGGGGTGGAAGGCTTTCCTTTGGCGGCAGTTGGACGTTTTTAACTTACAAAGGAAAAAATATTGGGCAAAAAATAAATGAGCGCAAAGAAGTTGAGCTGGACATTCGCATTGGCCAACATTCAAACGCAACTTTAGAAGAAATGCTAACCGCGCTTGGCTTTACAATTTACTCGCAGTACGCAAAGGAAAGAAAAAGTTATTATTTCGGGGATAGAGAATGCACTATTTTTCTGGATGCAGTCTGGCCATTGTCTAAGGGAAGCGCAAGACAGCACTATGTCGAAGTCGAAGGTAAATCAGAGCAAAACATATTCGAACTGCTTGAGAAACTTGGCCTTGCTGGCAAGCCAATCATTCGCGAATCATACGCAGATATTTTTACGGAGGAGAAAAATGAATGACGTAAATTTAACGTGTTTTTTCTGCCAGGAAAATATACCTGCAGAAGTAAATAGCTGGGCTGAAACACGCACCTACAAAGATACAAATCGCGATTTTGTCGACGCTACGCACACGTACGCGATTACAAAAATTGTGCCAAAGGACTTCGGCGGAACTGTTTCTTTGAAATTTAAGCCAGCGTACACCAAAAGACTTGAGCAAGAAATTGAAAAAGCTGAAGTAAATTTACAGCAAATTCTGACGCGCATGAGCGAAGAGCTTGGGCTTTCAGGTAAGGTAAAAGTTTACCTGAATGAAGATACTTACAAATATCGTGTGCGAAAAATATTCGAACTAGAATTTCTTAATGAAGGTTACGCTACGGATTCTGCAACGGGACAATATAAATCCCATAATACTTGCGCCAAAAAATCGCTTACGCTGGAACAGATAGCTAATAATCCGCTAGTGGCAGCAAAATTTCACAGTGATTTAGCCAGCTTGCCAATTCCAATGCGCGGGATTTACGACGCACTAAAACATGGGCGAGTCATGATAATTGCAAAGCCACTCAACATCAGAGATTATTCGCAGGGAAGGTAAAAAAATGGGACAACAATTTAACGAAGTAACAATTGCTAAACTTTTGCACGAAAAGAAATATGACGAGCTGACGCGCCTTACTGGCACTGCCACAAGCTTTCCGCCAGATACAACAAATACAACTGCACAAGAGCTTGAACAAATTTTAGCGCGCAATCCAGGATATGTCAAAACCGATGGAGCAACAGTTACAATGGATTGGAGACTTTATTCGCAGTTTTATAGTACTAATTATCGCCCAAATGAAAATATTATGGAAGCACTTGTGTATGTTGGCTTACTCACAAACGAGAGTAATGGCAATTTCGGCGTTTTTGATGAAGACCAAAATCTTGGCCCGCAAAGGTGGGGTAATCCTGCTGATGTTCTGTTTTTTGTAAGAAAAAAAGATGCAAAGGAGTATGCACAATCTGTATATAACGACCGAATTGGTGGCGGGGTTTACGTCGCAAAAATATCAGATATTTGGAAATTAAAATCTACGGAGTAAAAAATGGAACAAACACTAGAAACAAAATCGACAGGACAAATAGTTGAAATATTACTGGAAAAAACGCCAAAAACACACAGCACGGAAGCAATAATACGAGGAATAGAAAAAGTCCTCAGTTATTCGCCTTACAAGACCAAAGTAAACCAAAGCGAGCTTGACACAGCGCTTCGTAACTTAATTGGGAAATATTTTTTGTTGGAAATGTGCAAGTCATACCAATTAGTTAACCGCGGGATATTTGATTTAAAACGTTCAATTGAAGTTAACAGAGATACATACAGTCAGGAAAAATATCCGGTTAAAATTCCTGTTTTTGCTAGGGCAATAATTGGCGAGCAAGATAAATGGGCAATGAAAACCGAAGTTTCATACAAAGCATATGGAGGTAGGTTCGAAATATTTGAAGTGGCCGTAGAATCTCCGGCGCCGTTCCTGCCAGATGATGTTCGTGATGAAGGCAGGCAAGCCCTTGCGTACGCGCATCAAACCTACGCAAAAGCACTACAACAGCAAACGCTAGGAGATGTTTTACTTTCAAGGCCAGACCTGCATCCAAATCCATCACAGGCCAAGCTTGAGGTATTGTGGAAACCACGGCCGCAGGATTTGAAAGTAAGTGTGACACCAATTGTAACACAAGTCCGGCCGGACCCGGATCCGATTTTGCTCTTGGTTTGGAATAATACTCCGCATTTAGTTCACACGTGGAATGAATCCGGTGAAGAGCCGTTCTTAGATATGCTACGAAAATTCATGGGACAAAAAACACTGGATGAGGCGCTTGGGGCATGCTAGCCACAAAAGAAAAATCCGATTTCAGAAATTTTCACGAAGAGTACGAATACTGCAGAGGCATTCTGAAAGCAATTTTTTATTTTTCAACTACAGTTAATGATTCAATAAGACTGCCAACCATCAAGGAATTAGTTCACAAAGAACTTGTTGGTGCAATTGTCGAATACGTAACTGAAAAAGAATCTAAATTTTTGTCGGAAGGAATGATGTTGCCCCATGGCACTGACAAAGCAGGTAAAATAATTTATAACTGGCACCACGACGCCGATCTTGAAGATCATATGTGGGACCATCTCCAAAAACAAATTAAAAATGCAAAGCAACGGTTACCGAAACGCATAGAACAAATTCTTATTCCGTCGCTTGAACCACATTACGAGCGTGATGAGATGGGAGATGGTAGTT
>JAHFKX010000057.1:628-5415 GCA_023245115.1 Candidatus Woesearchaeota archaeon | reverse complement strand
CGCGCCCGAAGAAACTATTTCAAAAATTTCTAAGGCCAGCATAGAAAAAATAATAGAAATAATAGTGCGGCACAAAAAAAACCAACACAAAGGCGCAGTTCCACCAAGCATTGCAGTTGCAGAATACGAAACGTTAGCGACAGAGAGTCACAAAGGGCCGACATTGACTGTAGATGTAATCGCAAAATATGGCAACAAATATGTTTTTGTGAAAAGATGGTACCCGCCATTCAAAGATTTTGTTGCATTTCCCGGTGGGCACGTTGAGTATGGACAAACATGCGAAGAAACTGCAATTAAAGAAGTAAAAGAAGAAACCGGTTTGGACTTTAAAATCCGCGGGTTGCTCGGCGTTAATTCTGATGCAAACCGCGATCCAAGAGGGCATTATGTGACTGTTGTCTTTTTCGGCGAATGTTCCGGGGCACCGAAGGCAGGCGATGATGCAAAAGAAGTTTTGTTGCTTGAAAAATTCGAAGTAAAAAATCTTGCATTCGACCACGGCAAAATATGGGAGGACTATTTGAAATGGGCAGAATAAGCGGCAGGGTTGGTACGATAGCGCGGTGGAAACCGGTCCATCTTGGCCACGCATCAGTACTGGAAGCAATGTGTGAGCAGGCCAGCGAAGTTATAATTGGGCTGGGCAGCTCCAACGTTTACGATATCAGAAATCCATTTTCTGCAAAAGAATCTAGAGAAATGATAGACTTAGTCTTGAAGAAAAGATTTTCGAATTATTCGTTTGTGGAAGTTCCCGATTTTAATGATGGGCAAAAGTGGTGCGAATACGTAACACATTTATTCGGGAAGCTGGATTATTTTGTAACTGCAAACGAATATGTACGCGATCTTCTGAAAGGCGATTACGAAATTGTGCACCCACTCGAAATAATTCCAGTAGAAAAACGTGTGCCAATAAATGGAACACGAGTCAGAATAGCAATGGCCCGCGGTTACGGATGGAGCAAGCTAGTACCACAAGAAGTTTTTGATTATATGAACTCAAACGGCTTGGAAGAAAGATTCTGTAATGAATTTGGGCTGGCAACATTAGTACAGCAGGCGCATAGTTTAATTAGTCATATTATCGCGGATGGTGCAACATGATTCTTGGAAGTTATGAAATAGTAAAACAAATCGGCGAGGGTGGTTTTGGCAGGACTTACGAAGCTAGGCATATTTTGCTTGATGAGACAGCCTGCCTGAAACAAAATTCAAACCTGACAAAAGAAGATGCAGAACTTTTGCGCCGCGAAGCAAAGCTAATGTGGCATATAAATCACTACTCATTGCCTGCCATGCGTGACTTTTTCAAGGCGCCGGACGGAAGCCACATCCTAGCTATGCAATTTATCGACGGCAAAGAGCTGCAGAAGGTGATAGATAAACATAAATCGCTTGAGCCAGAAACTGTTTGCTGGATTGGCCAGCGCCTGTTGAATGCACTTTTCTATTTGCATAACATGGGAATAATTCATGGTGACATAAAACCGGGCAATGTTATTGTGCAGCCAGATACACATAATGCGGTTTTGGTCGATTACGGGCTGGCATCAGTCCACCCAAGGCATGGCTCGAAGGCGATAGGGCTTACTGCACTTTTTGCAGCACCGGAAGTTTTGGCTGGCAAAGTTCCAATACCAGAATCTGATATTTATTCACTTGGACTTACGATGCTTTGCGCGCTGGGCGGCGACCCCGCTATCAAAACAATTCCGCCGCATGTTCCAAAAAAATTTCAGGATTACATAAATGAAATGTTGCTCTTCAATCCAATGGAAAGGCCTAGCTGGGAAAAAGGTGACCTTGTTAAGAGGTTGTCAGACATCAGGCAGTCTGAATTTGGGAGAAGAAGCACTAAGTAGGAAATATGTTAGTGTAAGAAGCACAATAAGGAAGTGAAGAAAATGTACACATGGGGAACAGATATAAGCACTTGGAAAGATCCAAAAGGTTATGACTATGGCTCTGCAAGAAGGGCCTATGTGGATCCGGCGTTGCCGCTGGCGCCACGAAGTTACAAAAGCCGGTCAAGTCCGGATATGAAAGTGGTAGATCCAAAGAAGGACGTATCTAGCGGCAGTAAAAACCCAGTAATTGTTGGGATTGATTGTACTGGGTCTATGCAAGATTGGCCAGCGGAAATTTTTGACAGGCTTCCGCTATTCTGCCAGACACTCGCAAAATACCAGCCTGACGTGGAAATAATGTTTGGTGTGATTGGCGATGCAAACTCAGATGAATATCCCTTGCAGGTTGCTAAGTTCGGCAAGGGATTGGAACTCGATGACATCCTGAAAGCATTTTTCCCAGAGGGAGGTGGCGGTGGCCAGCATTTTGAGAGCTATGAATTGTTTGCGCACTATGTACTTAACCACGTAAAAACACCAAACGCAGTTTCACCGTACATGCTGATACTTGGCGATGAGGGATTTTATGAATTTGTTGATCCGGCTCAGGCGAAGCACTATGTTGGTGATGCGCTGCAGAGCTCAACAGATTCATTTGAAGTTTGGAAGTCGTTGTCGCAAAAGTACAATGTATTCCATCTGCACAAAGCCTACGATAATGCTAGTTTGGACAAAGATATTGTGGCACAATGGGAAACTGCACTCGGAAAACAAAAAGTTATCAGAATTCCGAGTAAGGAGCGCGTAGTTGATGTTGGGCTTGGCCTGATAGCAAAGGGCTGGGGACAGTTCAGCGATTTTATCGGGAACATAAGTTCGAGACAGGACCCTGTAACCATTGCAAACGTTTTGAAGTCTGTCAGTACGGCGCCAACAATTGACCCATCGCTCGATTCAAAAATATCGGGCAGCAAAGGAGGGAGGAAGAGCAGCAGGCTCGTGTAAAATGGCAATATCTGCTATAGTTACTGTTCCGCCGTATGCGACTTTCATAAAAGAGGTTCCTGCGCATCCAATTGTTTCTGGATTGAGGCTGAACACAGTAATGCCAACTAGGGAGCCACTGGAAGAATTGCTCAAGCGTCTGGACAAAGAAGCTGATGGTAAGCAGCTTTGGATAGACCTGAAAGGCCGGCAATTGCGGACAGTAACTTATGCAGTACCACCATTTACAGAAATAAAAGTAAGCCACAAAATAAAAGTAAACACGCCAGTAACAGCGTACTTCGGCAACGGCGATGAAGCAGCAACCCTTGTCGCGGCCGATGGCAATCGGCTGATTTTCCAGGAGGGGCCGCGCAGGGTGGTCGGTCCCGGAGAATCAATAAATATTATTGATAAGTCACTGGAAATTGACGGTTATTTCACAGAAACAGATTTAAAATATATTGAAGCCGCGAAAAAAGCTGGCTTGCATAACTATATGCTGTCCTTTGTAGAATCAAGTGACGACATAGAATCGCTTATGAGGCTTGATGCAGATGCGGTATTGGTTGCAAAGATAGAATCACAAAATGGTTTGGGCTTTGTAAATAAAAAATACGACGGCCGCGCAAGGCTTATGGCGGCCTGCGGTGATTTGTATGTTGAAGTAGAAAGGCCGCACAGGATTATAGGCGCGGTTGAAGACATACTTGCTAAGGACAAGCAAGCAATCATGGCATCGAGGATATTTCCTTCGCTTGTTGATTCGCCTGTTCCGGCGTTTCAAGATATACTTGCAGTTAGTTATGCAATAAATGCGGGCTATGAAACGTTTATGTTTGGCGATGAGATATGTATGCGGCGGGAGTCGATAATTGCTGGCCTGAACTTGCTGCAGCACATCGTAATGTCTTATGAAAAAAGGCGCGGCACATAGAATTTTGTAGCAAAACATTTATTAGTCTTGCCTTTCAAATATTTCTATGGCAAACCTGTGGCAGAAATATCGTGATGCGTGCGAGTCTAGGCGGGGATGGCTAGCCGCAACAGCGATTGATGCAATATTAGCTTATGCCCTGTTTACTGGCCCAAATCCCAAACATGCGATAGTTCCGATAATTATTGGTGTTTATGTGGCGCATAATGCTTACAAGGCACATCGCAGAGTCGGAACGCTTGAAAGCAGAATAGAAAGTACTGTCGGGGACGTGCCAGGATAATTGTACGATATATTAATATTAAACAGAAAACTTTATATACTAGTAGTGTTGTTAATACACTAACATGGGCATACAAATTACGAGGCAGGTTTTCAAAGAAGAGGGTTTGGGCAGACCGCTGATGATAATGCCAAGCAATGCCAGCTACATTGCCGGCCTGATGCAGCAGATAGAAGACTTAAAACATGAATTAAATGCCGTAATTCCTGCCCATTATTATCAGAGGCAAGAGGTCAAGTGGGTTGCAGATTTTGTTGGCGATTCTCTTGAGCTGGCCAAAAAATCCAAAGAAACAAACGCCGATGTAATTGTTTTTGCAGGAGTAAAATTTATGGCAGAAACTGCAAAACTTTTGAATCCAGAAAAAACTGTTTTGCTTCCGAGTTTAGAGGCTGGCTGCTCGCTCGCAGACAGCATAACTGCTGGCCAGATGAGATATTTAAAAGAAAAATATCCGAATGCAGCCGTTGTTGCTTATGTAAACACAACTGCTGCGGTAAAAGCAGAAGCAGATGTTTGCTGCACTTCAGCGAATTATGAAAAAATAATGCGTGCGCTGCCGCAAAAACAAATAATTTTTGTTCCTGACAAGTACATGGCACAAAACCTGAGCACAAAAATTTCTGCAGAAACGGGAAAAGAAATTATTGGCTGGAATGGGGAATGCATCGTGCATAAACAGTTTAAGGACACGCAGATTAAATTATACAAAGAGCGTTTCCCTGAACTA
>JAHFKX010000057.1:0-618 GCA_023245115.1 Candidatus Woesearchaeota archaeon | reverse complement strand
GACAACTGTTGTTGGTTCAGCAGATTATGCTGGCAGCACAACTGGAATAAAAAAATACGTGCGCGACAACCACGATAAAAAATATTTTTTGGTTATGACTGAGTGTGGAATGATCGGCGACCTGCAGATAGAATTCCCAGACAGGCAATTCGAAACTCCGTGCACAATCTGCCCATACATGAAGGAGATAAATTTAGAAAATATTCTGCAGAGCTTGCAAAAAGGGCAGCACGAAATAAAAATTGATGAAAGAATAGAAGAAAGGGCAAGGAAGTCGCTGGAAAGAATGTTTGAACTAAGTTAAACCTTAACTTCTTTGACAACCTTTCTTTTTGGCCTTTGCCTCGCAGTATCTTTTAACTTGATAAATTCTTCGTACGCGCTTTCTATTGTTGCTAGTTTGTTGAATCCGAAGTGTTCTGCAAGCCTGTCAAAAGCTGGCGCAATCATATTCGCGGAGTATATGTCCTTTGGCATGATAAACTCAATTCTTAGGCCATATGCTTTTTTTTCCTCACTTTTTGCTTGGCCTTCAGTAAATTTTTCGCCAGTAACTACATCTTCAAGCAGCGTGAGCTCAACGCCGGGCAAACTTGAACCCTGCGAATAGGCAATCGC
>JAHFKX010000056.1 GCA_023245115.1 Candidatus Woesearchaeota archaeon | reverse complement strand
TTTAATCTTTTACCAGTTCCTGTAGCTCGCCCTGCAATTCATTTGCACGCTGGACTAACAATTGCATGTTGCGCGTAAGTTTTTCTAATATATCTACTGATGCATCGACTTGTTTTTGTATTAAATCTTTGGTTTCAGAAACAGGTTTTTTTACCAACACGCCAGAGCCGACATTTACCAAAACCTCTTTTGTGTTTTTTAATTCTGATTCGGCGTAAATTCCCATGCCGACAGATGAAAGAGCCTTTGATGGCTTGCCTGCTGCGAAATCCCCAAGCGATTGTCCGAGGAGCATCAGCTCTTGGTTTCTGTGTTCGAGTTTTTCTAATTCTTCCTGTAGTTCTTTTATTTGTGCTTCTATTAGCTGCAGTGACATGTATTTTTGCTGCAATTCTGCCTGTTTATTTTCTGCTTTTTCAGCCATATCTGAACCCGTTTTTTATAGTTTTTAAAACTATGTATTAAATTCTCTTGATAAATCCAAGCGACTCATCAACCCGTGATATTTCATAACCAGAGCTGGCCCGCCCTATGGCAAAACCATTTGAGTTGGCAATTATGCCCGTGCTAACAAATGGGTTGCCCAGATTAATTGTGCCAAGTCCGATTTCAAATCCGAAAAGTTCTTCAATTTTTTTTATTTCTTCTGCTGAAATATTTGGCGAAAAAATTCCACCTTTGTTTGTTACCATGCCTGCTGTTCTGGGAGTTGGCAAGCCAGATAAGTTCATTTGTATAAACTGTACTTTTGGGAATGCTTTTTTTATTTCAGCGACAGCTTTTTGGTCGTATGCTTTTGATATTATGCCAGCTTTGTCGTTAAGCAAAATTGTATTTCCCAGCGCAGTATGTTCTGTTTTAACCAAGTGTACTGATACGTTAAGTTTTGATAGGCTTGTTTTCAGCGTTTTTAATTCGTGCTCAGAAACTATGTCTGGCAGAAGTACGGAGTCGGAGTTGGCTGCGCAGAACAGGCCTACGAGTTCTGTGCCGTATAAGCCGATTTGGAATACTGGAACTTGAAGAATCTTTTCGATTTCCTTTAGCACACCTTCTTTCACCGCGCGTGTGACGAGGCAGAATTTGTCAGTAGCAATTCCGAACAGGCCTACGTTAGAGTTGCCATCTAGTTCTGTTATTAATATGTGCCTTTGTTCAGAATTTTCTTGTGCGGGATGGTTTGGCATTTTACTTATTAATAGAAATTTCCTGCTTGCGCGTTAGCTTTTTTGGAGCCTTGGCTTTTGTTTCTGCCTCTGTTTTTGCGTCTGGCTCCTTCTTTATTTCTGCTGGTGTTTCTTTTGTATCGGCCGCTTTTTCCGGCTTTGCCTCTTTCTTGATATCTTCCTTCTTTTCCTCAGACTTTTTCATTTCTGCTTCAGCTTTCTTTTGTTTTTCGATGTCTCGCTTTGCTCTCGCAGATAATTCTGCTAACTCTGCACGGGCAATTTTTTTCTCTCTGTCAATTTCAACTTTTAGTGTGATTTTTGGCGGCGGGTTTTTTGCACCGCGTGCCCATACAAATTCGTTAATATGTTTAGATAATATTACTGTTTCTGCTTTGGCATAGCGGGCAAGCTGTTTTTTTATTTCGTCCATTGCGCGCTTGGTCTTTCTCCATGTTGGCACCTTCACGAAGCCGCGCCTTAAGTTTAACGTAAATAATTTCTCTTCAGCCATCTTATGCCTTTGTCCTTGAACGTCTCCATTCACGCTTCTTGGCAGTAATTCGTGACGGATGAACATGCCTTGCTCGTTTCAGGCCGAACATTTTTGGCACAACCCAAAAAGGAGCCCATCTAGTCTGGCGGCCTGCCTTGCCCAATCTGATTTTTTTTCCTGATGGTTTTATACTGCTCATTTTTTGTTTCACTTTCAGCGGAGTATCCTAAATGTTTTTTTTGTTTTGCTGATTTGCTCAAGCAGATGTTTTATCTGCTCCTCGGTGATTTGTCCCTGCAACTGGCCTGCATTTGCGGACTGTATGAGCATATCTTCAATCTGCTCAGCGAGTTCTGCATGCCCTGCCCGGACGAATGCAAGGCGTTCCCTTGCCTCGCGAGTCATGAATTGTTGCAGTGCTGTTTTTTTTATTTGCTGCCTTTGCAGTTCATTTTCCTGCTGTCTTCTGATTTCTTCAGCAGCATCCATTATTGAGATTTTGCTACGGCTTCTGCAGCTTTTGTTAACAGTGAAATTCCCTGTGGCGTTATTACTCTGCCCTTGTGTATGCCTTCTTTCTGGTATTTTGAAAGGCCTGCCTTGTCAAGCTGTTGTAGTACCTTTCGGATTATGTTACCTGATGCTTTTACGAACTTTGATGGCCTGACGCCGCGGTTCTTACGCCCGCCGTATTTCGATCTTAGTTTTGAAACGCCGACCGGGCCGTTTTCATATAGCGCTTTGAGCACTGACGCCGCACGAACATAGAACCAATTTGGATTTACTGGCGGTCTTTCTTTGCTGGGACCAGTCTTTACGAAAGTAGACCATTTGGGTGCCTGTATTTTTCCCTTGAGCTGGCTGGCCACTTCTTCTGCCAGTTTCTGCGGCGGTACATCGAATACTGTTACCATTTTTACCTGTGAATAATGGTCCGCTGAAAGATATAGCCTTCGGCGTTACCATTTTAGACCGATTTAAGCCCCGTAACTACGTTTTTAAAGCTTTTTGCTTTTAGAAAATGTATGAAAGTAGCCATAGTTGGTTGTGGTATTACCGGTTCGTATCTGGCCTGGCGCCTGAGCCAGCTTGGCCATGAAGTAACTATTTTCGAAAAACGGGCAGAAATTGGAAAAGTTGTGTGCTCTGGCCTGATTTCTGAGCGGCTGTGGCAGTTTGTTCCGGAGAATAAAGGTCTGGTCGAACACTCAATTGAAAGCGCAAACGTGCATTTTTCGAATTGGACCGGGAAGCTCAAGTTCAAACAAAGAATGTTATTAATGTCGCACGCAGAATTGGATAAATATGTTGCCAAGCTAGCCGAAAATTCCGGAGTAAAAATTATTTTGAATCACAAAGTCGACGAACTGCCACAAATATTTGACCGCGTGATTGGAACTGATGGCGCGCTTTCTATTACGCGAAAATTATTAGGGCTGAAAGAACCGCACTTCAAGACTGGCCTGCAGTTCTTCGTTCCTGAAAAAAATTCTGATAACTTTGTCGATACGTGGCCAACTGCAAGCGGATTTTTCTGGAAGATTCCCCGCGGCGATCGAGTTGAGTATGGGATTATGGAAGAGCAGAAAGTCGCCAAAAAATTGTTGGACGAATTCTGCGAACAGTTAAAAATAAAAATTACGGATTTGCAGGCCTGGCCCATCCCCGGCGGAATGATTGTGTCAGACAATCCAACTGTAACTTTATGCGGTGGCGATGCCTGCGGGCTGACCAAGCCTTGGAGCGGCGGGGGAGTTATCTGGAGCTTGACAGCAGCAAATATTTTGCTGCGGAACTTCCCGGACTTCAACGCTTACCACAGAGAGCTGAGAAAATTTTTCGGGTTTATGGTCTGGAAAACTACGCTAATAAATAAACTTGGATATTTCTTGGGGAATTATCTGTCTTGGTTGTTGCCGAAGGAACGAGAGATTGATAGTGATTTTATATTAAATGTAAAAGGTATTTAATCCCAAGAAACAAAACAATTAATCCCGCGCTCGGCCCCAAGTTTTCCTTTGCTTAGTTTGAAATTCTATGCAAACTAATTGCATGTGCAAATCTTGTAAGGACCGCCAGCTGCTGTGTTGTCCATTTGCGCGAAGGTAGTGCCACTAGGGCAATTGCAATAAGCATAAGTAAGCACGCCCGTTGTTTCAATACCGTTACTTATCGAATGGCAGGAGGGCTTTGGTGTGGCAGGGCAATTGTTCTGACCTCCGCTTCCTCTGTTGCTATTATCGCTTGCGGAGTTTACAGTAATACGGAATATTCTGCATGCGGACTTTCCGCTCACATCTTTAACGCAGACTTGGAAATCGCTTCCCTTTGCTGTCGGCGTGCCTTTCAATACTCCATCAATTCCAAGAATAAGACCCATCGGAGGAAAACCTACGCCCGAACCAAGATAAAAAGTATAGGGTGCTCCCAGACTATCGGAAGGCAGTAGGGGAATCAACTGATTAGAAAAATCGTATTTAAATGGTTGGCCAATGATTGCAGGATTTGGAAATGCATAAACGTCTGAATTTCCTTGGCTCGAATTTAAGGGGCCACCAATATTAATGATCCCAATTACTTGAAGAGCGACTACTATAAGCGCGCCTGAGAGAATTAATAGAGGAATTATTTTTATCCAAGGTGCTTTTGGTGCTTGTTGTATTAATCGCGCCGATTTTCCGGATAATTTTGTGTTTGCCGTTTTTGCCTCCTCTTTACTTTAAGATTGATATTTTGGAGTTTAAATAGTTTGCTAGAAAATTGTTAGTAACAAATACTTAATCCCAAAAAATAAAATAATTAATCCAACACTTGGCCTCAGCGACTCGCGCCAGCTCCTCAGCCCAATCGAAGAGACTGCAAGATTTACAATGAATAAAACCAACAATATTTCCGTGGTTGCCCAGACTGCCAGCACGCTAGTCATCGCGGAGAGCGCGAGCGTTGATTTAGTTGCCCACTTTAGCCAGGGAAATTTCTTGATAACTGCATCAACTTCATCTTTGCTCCACTGGTACAAGAGAAAGCCGAGCGGAAATGCGGCGCTTAAAACCAGCACGAGCAGCAAGTCGTTTAACAGTATCATCTGTTTTTGCAGGAATAGATTTATATAAGTCTTATGCTTCTTTTTTATGTTCCTAAAAGGGAGGGCAAACCTGGCAGGGCAGCAACCCATGTTGCGTCGCTTAGGTACTAAGATAGTAGGTACTGCTTGACTGACGCCAATAAGAATAGGCCTCTTCGGAGACACTTGTTGGTGCGCAGCTTCCGAGACCTATGGACTTGGTGTCTGGAACGGCCGCGAACTGTAGTGCTCAAGCGCCAACTTACAGGACGGACGGTATTATAGGATCGGACCGCTCCTGCCGGGGCCTAATCCCGCAATTGGAAAGATTTTTAAGTATTGTTTACTAAAAATTAATATGAAAATCATAGCGATTGACAGGAAAAAAGAATTTGTTGAAATTCAAAATGATTCTTCGCAGTCAGTCGATATGTCCGGTTGGATGTTGTCAGACTCTGAAAAATTCAAGCATCCATTTCCAAAATACCGGCACAAATTTGTCTTTCCAAAAGGAACAAATGTTTTACCGAATAAAACAATAATTATTCATACATTTTCTGGCAAAAATACAAAAACAGATTTGTATCAAAATCGCAAAGCGTCGATTTGGAATAACGCGGAAGATGTAGCAATTTTGCTGGATAAAAATAATAATTTAGTTAGCCGTTATCCGCAGCAAGCCACGCGGATAATTAATGGATATGCTTTCAAAGCTGGCACTAAAAGCGGAATTAGCGAT
>JAHFKX010000012.1:9339-14318 GCA_023245115.1 Candidatus Woesearchaeota archaeon | reverse complement strand
TGCCTTCTTAATTTCGCTGGCTTCAGAAGGTCTTAAAAGAAAAAAAGTAAAAACTGCAACCAGAATCACTACGAGCGCAATTCCGGCCAGCAGTTTCTTATTGTTAAGCGCAGGGTTTAAAACCCTGCGCTTTAATGCGCTTAACAATTCAAAAACTCGCCATTTGAGCGAGCGTCGCAAAACCACGGGCTTCAGCCCGTGGATAGATGCGAGCGGCGAGTTTTTGTCATTCATCTTACAGCGCGGCGTCAATCGCTGCCTTGAAGGCATCGAACGGCTGCGCGCCAACTAGCATCTTATAGCCTGTTTTATCATTGCCGATGAATGTAGTTGGTGTTCCACTCACGCCAGCACCCTTGCCAAGTTCTGTTAACTGCGCGACTCTCGAAGCATATTTGCCGCTGTCCAGGCAGGAGTTAAACTTTTGTGTGTCTAAGCCTGACACGCTGGAGACCATTGCCTTTAGTTTATCCGCGGTTGCCCATCCAGCGCCTTCCTGCCCCTGATGTCCGTATATGTAGTCGTGGTAGTCATAGTATTTGCCTTGATCGTTCGCACACCATGCGCCTTCACCGAGCGTTGTCGAGTCAGGCCCTAAAAACGCAAAATCCATGAAATAAAACCTTGCCTTGCCTGGCGTCACGTAATTTTTCATAATTTGTGGCTCAGTCTGGGTAAAGAATCTTGCACAGAATGGGCATTGATAATCGCCAAATTCTATAACATTTATTTTTGCAGAGCCAGAACCATGGAATGGCACAAACGATGGTATGGCCAGTTTTACTGTGCCAGAGTCTCCCTGTGCAGGCCCCTGATAAATACCGCTGCCAGATCTTAGGCCAAACCCACCGGTTGCGATTGATGCAATCAGCAAAATTCCGAGAATGCCAGCAATAATCTGCCACAGCGTCGATTTCTTAATTGTTACTTTTTCTTCTGTGTTTGGTTTGTCGTTTTCCATTTTATATCGTATAATCCCATAACTGTAGCTATTTATAATTAACCCGTTTAACCATGGCATAACGCAGCAATTAAAATCCTTCTTTCTGGCTGGAATGGTTTAGGACGGTTCACTTTGCGAAGCGAAGTCCGCAAAGCTTTGTTTTGCGTTAGAATTTGCTAATTTGGTGTTACTTCGTGCCAAGTTTTTTCCACAGCGAAGTCCGCCGAGCTTAGCTCGGCGTTATTAGATAAACATTCAGCGTCTTTCCAGAATCTTCCCGTTTTATCAGATTTTTTGTTTCCAAGTCTTTCATCAGCCCGGAAACCTTTGCTTTGCTGAAGCCAGTCTTCAGCGTAACCATGTGCTGCGAGATGCCCGGCTCATTTTTTAGCAGCTCAACAATTTTTTTCTCATCTTCGCCCAAGGCCGAAAGCAAAACACTAAATCTCTCTTCGCCAAGCCTTACTTCTTTTGTCTCCTCAAGCTTTTTTAAAACAATTTCTTCGCTGCGGGAAAAAAACATCAGATAAATGCCAAGCGAAACAATCGCTGAAATCAGGCCAACAAGCAGGTGGCTCATGTTAAGGCTGGCCGTAATCTGCTGGCAAGCCGCGGTCGGGGCGCAGTTCAGCGCAACTGCATTCTTGCTTAGGTCAAAAATCGAGAACAGCGAAACAGCTCCGACCACAGTGCCGAAACCAATCAACAAAGCCCCCAACTGCCTGTTTTGCATGCCAGTATGAGAAAGGCATGTTATTTAAGGTTTTCTTAATGAAAAAATGCGTGATTTAAAAAACACTAAAAGTGTTTTTCATTACCCGAAAATGCAAAGCATTTTCGTTGAAATCTCACAATTTAGAGCTGGAAATGGGCGCATTTTTTCATTTCTCAAACTCGCCATTTTGAATAAGGAACATTAAAAACCCCACATCGAAATGCATGTAGTAGACTACGGGCAGTGAGTTTGAGTTAAATCGCAAAATATCGCGAATATAAAAATGTGTTAAATCCCTGCAGGCGCAGCAGTCCAATCTGTTTCAACTGCATAAAGAAATTTTTAACATCTTCATAATCGCGATCAAAAAGTTTTTCTAAGTCATCACTTGCGCCGCACAGGCGCGGTTTGCCAAATTTTTTTGGTGAAACGAATGGCGAGAATTGTACTAAAAGCTCATATTCAAACCCGCCTTTTTTCGCACGCACGGGAGTGTATTTGACAATGTACCTTAAATATCCGCCGCCCATAGCTTTGTAAGAAACAAAAACTATTTAGCTCTTTCGACTGCGATTTCGATTCCGCCGAGCCAGCCAGCAACTGCATTGTAAAGGAAGGCGGAAATCGCACCAAAGACAAAACCCAGCACGCCGTAAATTATAGCTAACAGTGGAACCCAAAGCAAGCCAATGCCGCCGAGATTAAGGGCAGCATAAACAAACCCAAAAAAGAATCCCATAATAAGCATAAACACTGCTTCTATCTTTGCCACAGTTGTTATGCCAATGCTTTTTATCGTATATTTTTTTATCGCCATTTTATTTTTTTATTCTTATACCGTAGCACGGTATCCCATCGTCCGTAAATGGAAGTATGCCTGGCTTGCCAAGCGGAATTTTAGCATAGCTCTCAACACAATCTGAGTAATTCCTGCCCTCGTTCTTTGCTTTGCTAAAAACGTACATGATAAATCCACTCATTGTCCTGACGTGCTGCTCCCAATCTATTCTTCTTAGGCCCTTTGGGTAAACTGAACCGTAAAATTCTGCAAAGTCAATAACATAAAAAGCATATTCGTTGTTGGCTGTCCTACCAACGCCAGCAACATCATGAACATTGACGCCACGTGTAGCAACATCAAGTAATAATTCATCGAGACTCGCTGCAAGCCGCTCATGGGCATCTTCTCCGAGAGCTTGTTCGAAAACACCGATGAGCGCATCACGCAATGTTGGGTATTGTTTGGCTTGTTTCGCATGTTCGGCCTGTTTCGCATGTTGCGGTTGTTTTGTATGATTTCGTGTTTTAGTTGCCATTTTTTACTCTGCAAAAGGCGCATTTGTATTACTATCTGGCCAATCGCCGTATGGGTGTGCTGGCAAGGACGCGCCAGAGTAAATGCGTCTTATTTCTTCTACGGATCTTGCGATGTATTCAGCCCTTGCTTTGCCTTTTGAAAAGATCGAGGCAGACATATGTGTTCTAATGACTTCAGCTGCGACTTGCCATGTTTTTGCCAAAGTAAATTCGTTTTTATCCAATGATTCTGCAGCCCGTTCTACGAGCGCGATTAAGTCAGCATTTGGCAAAATGATTTGTTTGGGATTGGCCCTGTGGTGTCGCCTAATTGCCGCTGGCAATCTTTTGGCTGCTTCGTCTCGTATCGACTCACAAGAGCCGCTGCCACCATAATAGCTTGGTGGTGCGCCAAAACCAATTTCAGCCATAATTTTTGACTCGAGTTCTAATGCCATTTTAATCAAATAGAGTTGCAATATTGAATTTATAAAACTTTCGGTGCACTGCGCCGATTATGCGATTATCCTTCCATCGCCCACTTCTTGAATGACTCGTAATCTGTAGATCCGCAGATAAATCCCCCGCTGGCCGTGTTAATGAAGAACGGTACGCCGCCGCATCTGCCCTTGTCAAAGCCTTCCAGCATCTTTGCGTTTGCAGCGTTGTTCCACACTTCATATTTTTCTAATTTAACGCTAAGCTCTTTCTCCAGCTGCGCCACAAGCGGGGCCATCTCAACGCAATGCACGCAGCCGTCGCCGTAGAATTCAATGAGACGTTTCTCTGTCTTTAATGGTTTATTTTTTGTTGCCATTTTTCTTCCCCGCTTTTTCTGATAGCGCCCGGTAGCCCTGAAGATAACTGTCAGCATCCATTGCAGCCATGCAGCCGAAGCCTGCCGCGGTGATTGCCTGCTGGTATCTGAAGTCGCGGATATCGCCGGCCGCGAAGATGCCAGGCACAGACGTTTCAGTTTGATTTTTCACAACAACGTAGCCTTTTGCGTCAAGCCCAAGCTGGCCCTTCAGAAAGCCAGTGGCCGGCTCGTGGCCAATCGCGACAAATGCGCCAGAAACTTTAATTGTAGTTCCCTTTTCGGTTTTATTGTTTTTAATTTTTACGCCGCTAAATTTATTTTCACCTAAAAATTCCTGCACATCTGAATTCCAAATCCATTTTATATTCTTGCGGGCCTTCGCCCTTTCCTGCAGGACTGCCTGTGCCTTCAAAACATCGCGCCGGTGAATTACTGTAACAGTTTTGCAGATGTTTGAAAGGAAGAGCGCCTCACGCATTGCCGAATCGCCGCCGCCTATTACTGCAACGTCCTTGCCTTTGAAAAAATATCCATCGCAGGTTGCGCAGGTTGAAATCCCATTGCCTTTGAACTTTAATTCTGATGGGATGTTCAGCCATTTGTACGCAGAGCCAACCGCGATTACAATCGTTTTAGCAGAAAACTTTTTCTTTTGTTCTGTTTCGATTTCAAACGGCTGCTGTTTGAAATTTACTCTTATGACATCATCGTCAAAAAACTCGGCGCCCAAGCGTTCGGCCTGCTTACGCATTTTTTGCATCAACTCTGGGCCTTGTATTGGCTCGATAAAGCCAGGGAAATCCTCAACATCAGTTGTTAGCATTAACTGCCCGCCCGGAGCTTTTCCACCCACCGCTAAAACAGAACGTCCGGCACGCACGCCATAAATCGCAGCAGTTAAGCCGGCTGGCCCTGCACCCACAATCAGAATATCATAAACTTTGGCCATGGGAGTAAGTTAATATGATGCTATTTAAGTTTTTGCTTCGGAAAGGCAGACAAAAATCTTTTAAACCAGCTTTTAACTTGTTTGCTCATGTATACAGATTATTTTGATAGCAAGCCAAAAGTGCAGCCGACAGCAGAGGCAGTGCTGCGCACGCTGGCAAGCGACACATCACTAGAAATTTTAGCGCAGATGCAGGATGAATCACGCACGAATGCAGATTTGTCGCGGGCGCTTGGCCAGTCAAAAAGTTGCATAT
>JAHFKX010000012.1:0-9329 GCA_023245115.1 Candidatus Woesearchaeota archaeon | reverse complement strand
TTGCACCGCTTAGAAGCCGCAGGTGTTATGACATCTGGCAAGGGGAGGCCATTGCCAATCCAGCGCCATTTAGTATATCATCTCGCGAGGCCGTTGATTGCCGAAGTGAAAGAAGTACATATGCAGTTTTCGCCGGAGAGCGGCCAGATTAAATTCGGAGTAGTTTACTACGATGACACGACGCATGATTCAACGTCAGATTATCTTAGCACACTGCCAGATTTATCAGATAGCAGAATGCGCCATTTCCGCGCCACCGCAAGAAACATATTAAATTTTTTTCATAGTCCAAGACACTTGGCCATGTTAGCACGCAATGCAACAGTAAAAATTAACAGCGACTCAACCGCGTACGCAGTAGAATCAGTAACAAGCGAATTCGTAAAGAATTTTGCGCGGCTCGAGATTGCATTTGTAGAGAGAATACCAATAATTGTGGAAAGGAATTTTTCTAAGCCTAAATAATTTTGTGCCCGTCCTTGTGAACTGGGCACTTTTTGTCTGAGTACGAACAAATAATACAGCACGAATCTTTTTTTGCTGAAATTTTTTTTCCGCAGTGCTTGCAAATCTTAAATGCGACGCAAACATTTTCAGGAACTTCGATCTTTTCTTTTCCGCCGCACTCCGGGCAGACAAAATTTGCTTTAACCATCATACTCCAATTGCTTTTTTCAAAGCATCAGAGTTAAATCCTATAATAATCTGTGGCTTATTATCGCCAACCGCAATCACTGGCACGCCCATCTGGCCAGAGAGTTTAATCATCTCTTCCTGCTTTTTTTCATCTGTCGTAACATTGATCTCTTCGTATTTTACTTTATTTTCGCGGAACCATTCCTTGGTTGCGTGGCAATACGCACATGTAACTGTTGTATAAATCCGGACTCTTGGTTGCTTAACCATTCAGGATAGTTGTACCAGCAGTTTATAAATTTTATTGCTGATAAACCTTTTAAATCCGCAAGAAGTATTCTAATCTATGCCACTGTCAACGCTAGCAAAGTTCGAAGTATCTTATCTGCAGATTCTTAATGAGCAGGGAAAGGTAGATGGCCGGCTGATGCCAAAGATTGGCGACAAAGAAGTAAAATATTTTTACGAAATGCTTGTGTTCTCGCGGATGCTCGATAAAACTTGTCTAAGCCTGCAGCGCGAGGGCCGAATGTTTACCTATCCAAGCTGCGAGGGCCAGGAAGCAACACAAGTCGGCTCGGCATATGCACTGAAGCAGGAAGACTGGATGTTTCCCTACTTCCGTGAGGTCGGTGCGCATCTTGTCAGAGGCTTGCCACTCGAAAAATATCTGCTGTACTGGATGGGCGATGAGCGGGGCCAGCAAGTGCCGGACAACATCAACGATTTTATGATTTCTGTGCCAGTGGCATCGCAGCTGCCGCATGCAGTCGGGCTGGCCTACGCGTTAAAACTACAAAAGAAAAAAGCAGCAGTGCTCGTATATTTAGGAGATGGTGCAACATCAAAGGGTGACTTCCACGAGGCAATGAACTTTGCAGGTGTGTGGCGGCTTCCGATTATTTTTGTCTGCCAGAATAATCAATATGCAATCTCAGTTCCAGTTAGCAAGCAAACCGCCTCAAAGTCACTGGCACAAAAAGCAATTTCATACGGATTTTCCGGAATTCAGGTAGACGGCAATGATGTTTTTGGAATGTACAAGGCAACGCTTGATGCAGTAAACTCCGCGCGCTCTGGCGGCGGGCCGACATTTATTGAGGCATTCACATATCGGGTTGGCGACCATACGACTGCCGATGATTCAACAAAATACCGCAGCGCAAAAGAGGTAGAAGCCTGGCGGAAAAAAGATCCAATAATCCGGCTGCAAAAATATATGCAGCATAAAAAACTTTGGACGCAGGCCTATGAAAAGAAGTTGCAGGCCGATATTCAGAAAAAAATTGATAATTCGGTCAAGGCCGCAGAAGGCATTGAGCCGCAGCCGGTTGAGTCAATTTTTAATTATACTTATTCAGAGATGGATTGGAACTTAAAGGAACAATTGGAAAAATTAAAATGAAAACTAAAATTAGTTTGAGTTGGATTGCGGAGCAATCCGACATAGGAGAGGGTCAGGAGGAGCGTGAAACTGGGGAGAACCATAGGTTCTCCGCGGTTCCGATGGATTTGAATTTAAAAGAGCAGTTGGAAAATTTGAAAAAATAAAATGACAATCTTAACATTAATTCAGGCAATCAATATCGCATTGAAGTTAGAGATGAAGCGCGATAAAAATGTAATTGTACTTGGCGAGGATGTTGGCGTTGACGGCGGAGTTTTTCGTGCGACAGAAAATTTGCTGAAGCTTTACGGGCCAGACCGGGTTATAGACACGCCGCTTGCCGAGTCTGCAATTATCGGCGCGGCAATAGGCATGGCAGTTGGTGGGCTAAAACCGGTTGCTGAAGCGCAGTTTGATGGCTTTTCACTTCCAATGCTCGATCAGCTGTTCAACCATGCCGGAAGAATCAGAAATCGCTCCCGAGGCCGCTTCACTTGCCCGCTCGTGCTTCGCATCCCGTACGGCGGCGGCATCCGCGCACTCGAGCATCACTCAGAATCTCCAGAGACTTTATTCTGTCACATTCCCGGCCTGAAAGTTGTTGTGCCCAGTACGCCGTATGATGCAAAAGGCCTGTTGTCCGCAGCCATACGCGGCTCAGATCCGGTGATTTATCTCGAGCCAAAAAAATTGTATCGCGCAGTCAAGGAAGAAGTACCAGAAAATGATTTTGTTGTGCCAATCGGAGAGGCAATTATCCGTCGTGAGGGAACTGATGTAACGCTGCTGGCCTGGGGGGCAATGGTGCGCGAATGCCTGCAGGCCGCGGAGAGTGCAAATGCAAGCTGCGAAGTAATAGATTTGAGAAGCCTGAAGCCGTTAGACATTAATACAATAATAAATTCAGTAAAAAAAACCGGCCGCGTAATTGTAGTGCACGAGGCCCAGAAGACATGTGGTTTCGGAGCAGAACTTTCTGCGCTGATTCAGGAAAAAACTTTTTTCAGTTTGAAAGCGCCAGTCACGCGTGTCACTGGCCTAGACATAATAATACCGCTGCCAAAGCTCGAGCATTATTATTTCCCCGACGCAGAAAAAATTGGAAAGGCGATTAATGAAGTGATGAGTTACTAATGGCTGTCGAGTTCAAATTCCCTGACGTAGGGGAAGGCATTGCAGAAGGCGACGTAGTAAAATGGCTCGTGGAGGAGGGCGATAAAGTCACAGAGCACCAGTCAATTGTCAAAGTTGAAACATCAAAGGCAATTGTTGATATTCCTTCGCCAGTTTCAGGAACAATTCTGAAAATTAATTTTAAGGAAGGTGAAAACGTAAAGGTCGGCCAGGTGCTTGCAGTCATAGGCGAGCGCGGAGAAAAAGTTTCAGCTGTGCCAGTTCCGCAGCCGCAGCCGCAGGCCAGCCCGCAAGTTGTACTGGCAAAGCCAGTCCAAACACCGCAGCAGCCAAGGGGCGTGGCAGTTGTTGGCGAATTAGAAGATGCGAAAACATCAGGCGCAATCTGCAGCGTTTGCAGGCTAAGCTTCCCGAACCAGCAGGCCCTTTCAGAGCATATCGTGCAGGCCCATCGGACTCAAGTTCAAACACAAGCTATGGCAACGCCAGCAGTCCGCGCCCTTGCGAAGCAGTATAATTTAGATTTAGAAAAAGTTCATGGCACAGGCGCCGGTGGAAGAATTATCGAAGATGATGTAAAAAAGGCAGTCGAGTTCCAAGCGCAAGTTAAACCGGAAGCCCCAAGAATTGTAAAAAAGTATGACTTCTTTGGTTACATTGACCACATACCGCTAAAAGGCATGAGAAAATCAATCGCAGACAACATGGTGAAGTCGCTGTTCACTGCACCGCATGTCACACATATGGATGAGTTTGATGTGACAGATTTGTGGGAGCACAGGGAAAAAGAAAAAGAAACAGCCAAACAGAAAGGCATTAAGTTAACATTTATGCCGTACGTTATCAAAGCGGTTGTCGCAGCCCTGAAAAATCACCCGCACTTAAACGCAACTATGGATACAGAAAATCAGGAAATCATTCTGAAAAAATATTACAACATCGGCTTCGCTGTCGCGACTGAGGATGGCCTGCTCGTGCCTGTCGTAAAAGGCGCTGATCATAAGAGCCTGTTCGACATCGCAAAAGAAGTGGAAGAGCTGGCCCAGAAGGCAAGAGACAGAACGATAGATTTAATGCAGATGCGCGGCGGGACATTCACAATTACAAATGTTGGCTCGGTCGGCGGCATGTTCGCAACGCCAATTATAAATCTCCCGGAGTCCGCAATCCTCGCGCTGGGAAAAATCTATGACAAGGTCACGGTAATTGACGGAAAAATCCAAATCCGGAAGTTCCTGCCAATCTCGCTGGCCTTCGACCACAGAGTACTCGACGGGGCAGAGGCAGCAGCATTCGCAAACGAAGTGAAGAAATATCTTGAGGACATTGGGCTGCTGATTTCGTAGAAAGTTTTATATACTTCTTCTTCCTTAGCTAGTATGGTAACCGAACGTTCTGGGCAGAAGAGTTTTACAAACGCAAAGCCAGTCCTTGCAATTACTGAGCCATGGGCCTACAAGTCGCGGATGCAAGCCGGCGGGGACAGCGGGACAAGACTATGTCTTTTTTCTTGGGAAGATAAGTTCATAATTTACGTCCGGACAATTGAGCACACGTACGGCAAGTTCGAAGGCAAAAGATATTCCGAAAAAATGCGGCGCATACTTGAGTGGCGTGCAAGCCACCCATCCGCAAGTTACTTGGCAATATCAGATAATCCGGAACAGCAGGCCAAAAATATGAAAGAGTGGGCAGCAAAATTAAAATCTAGCGTTTTAGATGGCCGCTTATTCAACAACCCTGCGGCTTTGGAAATACGCATGGCCGCGGATGATTACACACTTTTGTTCGCAACAGAAATAGTTTTGGCAAACAGCTATACGCAGCAAAAAGTGTACGGCGTTTTGGAAAAGTACAATCTGATTACAAAATAATATATGCGAAGGCTTAAATACATATTTCTGTAGCTATTTTTATGGCCACATATGCGGTTTACGGAAAGACCTGTAAAATAAAAATAAACATACCAAAGACAGTTGATGCGAATACTAAAAAAGTTTTGACAGAAATTGCAAAAAACTGCCTTGAGACGAAAAATCAAAAAATAGCATCAGACATTGTTAAGGATGTTCTCAGCAGGACAGGTACATTAATAAGTTCACTTAAAAAATCAAACGTGCACAGTGCGCCGCTCGAAAAATCAATTCGCGAGTTTCTTGGTTTTTATTTGAATCACG
This sequence comes from Candidatus Woesearchaeota archaeon, assembly GCA_023245115.1. Lineage (GTDB taxonomy): Archaea > Nanobdellota > Nanobdellia > UBA10117 > UBA10117 > JACOYC01. The sequence goes on along the minus strand of JAHFKX010000012.1, from coordinate 3,995 downwards.
GCTTCCAGTTTGGCAAGGATTTAGTGCCGCCAGAAGCATCCGAAGAATCAGATGAATCCGAAAACGAGGAGCCTGAAGGCGAAGAGCAGGAAAGCGCGAACGTGTACGATCTTTTAAAGGAACAGTATAATTACAAAAAAGTAATGTCAAAAATAAAAGGCAAGTCAAAAGAGATTGGCACAATTATGTTTTACTGCATGGACATCACGCGGCTGGCCTTTGAGGCTGGCCTGCTTCTTGGCCTGTATCTTTCAGAAGAAAAAATAGAGCAATATTATTCCGTTTTTGGGAAAGAAGCTGCGTATATTGGCTAGTGCGCGCGAAATAATTTTATGGTGCTGCTAATCTTAGTTGTTGCTTTTGATTTTGTCCGAGATGTGTGAAATATCTCTAAGCCTGCAAATGCCTTTCTCAGGCAACTGAAGCAGTTCTTCAATTGTATGCTTAGCCGGTGTTTGTTCGACCCAATCTTTGAGTTTAGTGTTATCACCAAATCTTAGATGTTGCGGATTATGCGCTAATAGTGGCTCAACAAACAAGCGCGAATGTGTTATTACGACAACGCCCAACGTATTTTTTGGGCAGTTTTTCATGAACTCTGCAAAATAAAGGCCTGCTGCGTATTGGTATCCTTCTGATAAACCAACAGTTGGCTCGTCAAAAATTATATAGTGGTTACTGTCCATCTTTTTGCAGGTGTCAATGCCAGAGATAATACTGTCAACAGAGCTATGGCCAGTTGAAAATACCGCCTCCTCCCGATAACCTGAAAAAATAGTAGCAAAACTGCGTTCTGTCCGCACATCCATGCCAGTCCTTAGACAGTCTGTTTTGAGAAATCTCGTGCAATATTCATGAAATAATCTTGAGAAAAAACTTTTTCCTTCGGCATTTTCACCAGTAACAATAAGGACTTTTGAAGTGCCTTTTTCGTAATGTGTGAGAATTCTAGTTTGATTGTTGCCGTTAAAATATCTTTGATTGAGCAGAAAAGTTACTATTTTATTGATTGATTGTTTCTGTCGGCGCATGTATAATTATCAATTAGAAAACGTTATAAATCTATTCAACAATAATTTTTATCTCGTTGCCATATATGTTTACGGGGAAAGATTTCACGTTTATGCCGGAGAAATCCGCACATGCGCCGGTTTTTATGTTAAACCGCCATTCGTGTAGTGGGCAGGTAATAATATCGCCGTCAGATATGTCGCCCTTGCCGACTGGCCCGCCCTGATGAGGGCAGAAATTTTCTATTGCATAGTACTTATCCGCAAGGTTAAAGACTGCTATTTCAGTCCCGCCAGCCTGCACAATCTTTCTCTGCCCATGTGCCAGCTCGCCAACTTTTGCTACAATAATTTCAGACATACGGAGTTGTTATTGAAACCATTTTTATAGCTTTCCGTCGGCGCAGTACGGGCAAAACATTTAAAAACTTAACTATTGTTAACTAATAATTGATTATTATGATGCTCCCTCAGGAAGTCGAAGTCTGGTACATCCTGCCAGCCATCAGAAGTGCGCTCTGCAGGGAGCTGGCCAGCAGGCTTAGCCAGAAGGAAATTGCCAAGCTGCTTGGAATCACTGAGCCAGCAGTCTCGCAGTACATTAAGGGCAAGCGCGGTTCAAAAGTAAAATTCAACGAAGAAACAAAAAAAGATATTAAACGAATTGCGGGAAAGCTTGCGGCAAAAGAGATGCATCCGATGGGCGCCCTTAATTATCTGTCAAAAAAAGTTTTGATGTCAAATGTTCTGTGCCAAGTTCATATGATGCTCGACAAGGAAACGCCACAAAGTTGCAGGGTTTGTTTTGATGGGGGCCAAGTATGAGTACTTTAGAAATTCTTGATTTACATGTTGAAGTTGAAGGAAAAGAAATTCTCAAGGGAGTGACTCTAATAGTTAATCAGGGCGAGGTTCATGCGCTAATGGGCCCGAACGGTTCAGGCAAGTCAACTTTGAGTTATGCAATAATGGGGCATTCGAAATACAAAATTACCGGCGGAAATATTTTAGTTGATGGCAAGTCGGTCATTGGCTTGCCAGCCAATGAGCGCGCAAAGCTCGGAATATTTTTGGGTTTCCAGTACCCGCATGAAATCTCCGGCGTTGGCATCTCAAACTTCCTGCGAACAGCGCTGGCCAGCAATGGCAAAACTATTCCCGGCGCAATAGAATTCCACAAGCTTCTGAAGGAGGAAATGCAAAAGCTTGGCATGCCAGAGGAATTCCTGAAGCGTGGCTTGAATCAAGGCTTCTCTGGTGGCGAAAAAAAACGTTCAGAAGTCCTGCAACTATCTGTGTTAAAACCAAAATTTGCAATCCTCGACGAGCCTGATTCGGGAACGGATGTGGATGGCCTGAAAGCAGTTGCACTTGGCGTTAAGGAAGCGGTTGCCAAAAACAAAACCGGAGTTTTACTTATCACGCACTACAATAAAATTCTGGAGTACGTAAAGCCCGATTTCGTGCACATTATAGTTGACGGAAAAATTGTAAAGAGCGGAGATGCAAAACTTGCCAGGGAAATCGAAAACGCAGGTTATGAAAAAATTTCCAAAGCAATTTTTCCATTTCGAGAATCAGGCGATTCTCGTTATGTTGGGGTGGCAGCATGACAAAAACTGAAACATCGTTTTTGGATATTAAGCAAAATAATTCAGAAAAATCAGATGTGGAATATGACATTGAGCTGCCGCGCGGCTTATCAGAAGACGTTATCCGTACGATTTCCAAAATAAAAAACGAGCCCGACTGGATGCTGGCCATGCGACTGAAGGCGTTTAAGCACTTCGAACAAAGGCCGATGCCTGCCTGGGGGGCAAACTTAAGCAACGTAAAATTTGATGAGATTACATATTACGTAAGCCCGCACGCAAAGAATACAAACTCATGGGAAAAAGTCCCGGAAAATATCAAAAAAACATTTGAGAAATTAGGAATTCCAGAGGCTGAAAGAAAATTTTTATCTGGGGCGGGCACACAGTTTGATTCTGAAACAGTTTATCACAAAATTCGCGAAGACTTGGCAAAGCTTGGCGTGATTTTCTGCGACATGGACACCGCAGTCAAACTGCATCCCGAAATCGTGAAAAAATATTTCGGAACAATCGTGCCTTATGCAGACAATAAGTTTGCGGCACTCAACTCTGCCGTTTGGTCTGGTGGTTCTTTTGTTTATGTACCAAAAAATGTCAAAGTTCCGCTGCCATTGCAGGCTTATTTTAGAATCAACACAAAAAATATGGGCCAGTTTGAGCGTACGCTTATAATTGTTGAGGAAGGGGCAGAAGTGCATTATATTGAAGGCTGTTCCGCGCCAACGTATTCAACAAATTCACTGCACGCCGCAGTTGTGGAAGTAATCGCACACAAAAATTCCAGAGTCCGCTACACCACATTACAAAACTGGGCAGGCAACATTTTCAACCTCGTAACGAAACGGGCAAAAGCCTACGAAGATGCATATGTTGAATGGCTTGACGCAAATATTGGCAGCCGCATCACGATGAAATATCCCTGTGTGCTTCTTGCAGGCCGTGGAGCAAAGGCAAACATCCTGTCAGTTGCATTTGCAGGGGCTGGCCAGTGCCAAGACACCGGCGCAAAAGCATTTCATCTTGCACCAGATACATCCTCAACGATTTTATCAAAGTCTGTCAGCAAAAACGGTGGTGTTTCTGCATTCAGGGGAACAGTAAAAGTAATTAAGGGCGCAAAAAATTCTAAATCACATATGCGATGCGATGCGCTCATTTTAGATGAAAAATCAAAGTCAGATACATTCCCAGCTCTGCAGATTGATGAGCACGAAGTGTCTACTGGCCATGAAGCCACAGTTGGAAAAGTTTCCGAAGACCAGTTATTTTACCTGATGAGCCGCGGGCTAACCGAACAGCAGGCCACAACACTAATAGTGTCTGGCTTCCTAAACGAATTCACAAAGCAATTGCCCTTAGAATATGCAGTGGAGTTTAATCGCCTGATTGA
>JAHFKX010000011.1 GCA_023245115.1 Candidatus Woesearchaeota archaeon | reverse complement strand
TGAACTCGTAATCCCCGCAGGCCTTTGTGAGTTTTATCTTGAGCTTCTCATCGATGTCAAGCAGCCAGATTTCCTTCTGGATCTGCTTGATGATGTCCATGCCGGACAGCCCGTGGGAGACCATCACATCAGTTAATTTTTTCTTCGCTTCCAAAAATTTTCCTGCAATTGCCAGCTTCACAATATTCTCAATTTCCTTTGGCTCTGCAAACGAAACAATCTGTTTGACAAATGCAATTGTAATTGTTTTCTTGCTGCCAACTACTTCGGCTGTTGCTGCGCAGGCCTGCAGCATGTTCTCTGCCTTACGCATATCGCCCTCGGATGCTTCGTAAACCAAATCAATTGCTTCTTTATCAATCGCAAAGCCTTCTGTCTCCGCAACTTTTTTCAAAATTTGCTCAACTACTTCTCTCGCTAATGGCTTGAACCTAAAAATTGCACACCGCGATTGGATTGGCGGAATAACCTTTGAAGAATAATTGCACGATAAAATAAATCGCGTGGAGTGTGCGTAGTCCTCCATCGTTCTTCGCAATGCATCCTGTGCCTCTTTTGTCAGAGCATCACACTCATCCAGATAAATTACTTTGAAAGGCACGTTGTCGATTGCTTTTGTGCGCGCGAAATCTTTTACTTTCACGCGGATGACATCTATGCCGCGTTCATCAGACGCATTTAATTCTAAAATGTTATCGCGCCAGGTCTCGCCGTAGAGCTCGCGTGAGATTGCTATTGCTGCAGTTGTTTTTCCGACGCCGGCTGGGCCTGCAAACAGTAAGTGCGGCATGTTCTTATTTTTCACAAAAGCCTGCAATCTGTTTGTAATCTGTTCCTGTCCGTGAATTTCAGAGAGCTTCTGCGGCCTGTACTTTTCAGTCCAAACTTCTAACATGTTTGTTTGCAACACCAAAGTCTTTTAAATTTTCGTATTTTACTGAGAACATGACTCACATTACCATACTTGGAGCAGGTGCAATGGCATCTGCCATATCCGTACCGCTGATAAAAAACGGCCACAACGTAAAAATATGGGGCACCGAATTTGACAAGACCGTAATCGATGCACTGAAAGCAGGCCAGCCACACCCAACCCTGAAAGTGCCAATCAAAGGAAATTTCTTTTATGATAACGAGCTGGCAGAAGCGGTAAAAGATTCAGAAATAATTGTGTTTGGCGTTATTTCATCTGGCGTCAGAAATATCGCGCAACGTGTCAAGCCGCTTCTGACAAATCAAATAATCGTAAACATTGCAAAGGGATTTGACAGCGGACAGACAATGATTGAAGTTCTAGAGCAAGAGCTGCCCGGCCTGCAGGCAGTTACAGTTGCGGGGCCTTCAATTGCAATAGAGGTTGCATCAGAACAAAGAACGCACGTGATATTTACAGCGAAAGATAAAATTTCTGCGAAACTATGCAAAAAAGCATTTCAGACAAAAAACTACCAAGTTGAAATTTCAAATGATATAATTGGTGCGGAACTCTGCTCCGCTCTGAAAAATGTTTATGCAATTACTATCAACTTAGGAAAAAATAATAATCACAAGTCAGCACTGTTCGCTCAATCACTCGCAGAAATGGCAAAGTTTGTTAAGGCCGTGGGCGGAAAAACAAAAACAGCCTATTCGCTTTCCGGCTTGGGCGACTTGCATGTTACATCGCAGGGCGGACGGAATGGCATGCTAGGCCAGATGATTTCATCGGGAAAAAAGCCATCAGAAGCGCTTGCCGAACTGAAAGAAAAAAATATTACTATTGAAGGCTACACTGCAGCTAAGGCCGCTTGGGAGCTGGCAAAATCAAAGAATCTTAAGCTGCCGTTGCTTGAAGCGACTTACAGGCTTTTGTACGAAGACAAGATATTCAACTTTTAATACCGCTATTTATTTAAACTGCTAAATTAAGACTTTGCTATGGACCTCAAATATGACCCGCTCAAGCACGAGCCAGAGATTCAGAAGTTCTGGGATAGCAAGGGCATTTACAAAAAACTCAGGAAAAAGCTTGCCAAGGCAAAGCCCTACTTCTTTCTGGACGGCCCTCCATATACCACGGGCGCAATCCACATAGGGCATGCCTGGAATTATTCGCTGAAGGACGCGTACAGAAGATATCTCCGAATGCGCGGCTTCAACGTGAACGACACGCCGGGCTTTGACACGCATGGCCTGCCAATCGAAGTCAAAGTAGAAAAAAAACTTGGCATCAGGAACAAACAAGAAATAATTGAAAAAGTCGGTCTGGCAAAATTCTCAGAAGAGTGCCAAAACTTTGCGCTCGAAAACATGCAGCCAATGATACGTGATTTCGAGAAGCTCGGTGTGTGGATGAACTGGGACAATCCATATATAACATTCAGAAATTATTATTTGGAAGGTGCATGGTGGGCGCTAAAAAAAGCCCACGAAACTGGTTTCTTGTACGAGGGAGAAAAAGTAATGACGTGGTGCCCGCGCTGTGGCACTGCGCTGGCTAAGCATGAACTCGAATATAAAGACGTTACGGATGAATCGATATTTGTAAAATTCAAAATTGCAAATTCCGAAAACGAGTTCCTGATTGTCTGGACAACAACACCTTGGACGATACCATTTGATTTAGCTGTCATGGTTCACCCGGAATTTGAGTATGTAAAAGTCAACGTCAGCGATGAGATCTGGATAATAGCCAAAGAGCTAGTGGGAAAAGTAATGAAAACTGCCGGCAAAGCAGATTTTGAAACAATCCAAATAGTCAAGGGCAAAGAACTCGCAGGCGTAAAATATATTCACCCAATGATTGAACTAATACCAGAGCTCAAAAAAATAAGCGAAAACCTAAACGCGCACACAGTAATACTAACTGACAAATACGTTGACTTACAAACAGGCACTGGCCTCGTCCACAGCGCACCCGGCTGCGGCCCCGAAGACTACGAAGTTTGCAAGGCCAATGGAATACCGCCCTACAACACTATTGATGAATTCGGAAATTTCCCGGCGAGCATGGGGCCATTTGCCGGCTTAGTCGCAAGGAAGGATGATGCTCAATTTGTAAAATGGCTTGAGGATGCTAACGTTTTAATTGGCAAAGCAAAAATAACACACGAATATGCACACTGCTGGCGCTGTTACACCGGCATTGTCTATAAGTTAACATCACAATGGTTCTTAGCAACAGAAAAATTAAAGCGCGAAATGCTAGCCGAAAATTCGAAAACACACTGGACGCCTGACTGGGCCGGCTCGGAATGGTTCACATCGTGGCTAGACAACATACAGGATTGGTGCATATCGCGCCAAAGATTTTGGGGCATACCACTACCGATCTGGCGTTGTAAAGAATGCAAATTCATAACAATTGTGGAAAGCGCCCAGGAGCTCAAGAAACTCGGCGGTAAATTGCCGGAAAATCTGCACAAGCCGTGGATTGACGAAGTAATACTGAAATGCAAACAATGCAAGGGGCCAATGCACCGCGTCCCGGACGTAATGGACGTCTGGCTGGATTCAGGCGCAGCACCGTGGGCATCACTGGCCAACCCGAAAAAAAATCCTGACGCGGTCGCAGAATTCATATTAGAAGGTAAAGACCAAATAAGAGGCTGGTTTAATTCGCTGATGGCATTGTCTATGGTCGCAAGAAAAAAAACATCGTACAAATCTGTTTTCATGCACGGAATGATAGTTGATGCGCAAGGGCGAAAAATGTCGAAATCACTTGGCAACATAATTTCACCATACGAAGTAATTGATAATTACGGCGCGGATGCGCTTAGATACTATGTAATCGGCGGAACAAAACCAGGGCTTGATTTGAATTATAATTTCAAAGACCTAGAAGCTAAAAACAGGAATCTCAACGTACTTTGGAATACGCATTTATACTTAATAGATTTGGCAACATCGGAAAAAATTAATCCGGAAAAGTTAAAGCTGGAAAATATTTCGAACAACCTGTCCATTGAAGACAAGTATATGTTGTCCGCACTAAACGGCAAAATAAAAAAAGTTACCGAACTGTACGATAAACATTTGCTAAATGAGGTGCCGCTGGCCATCGAAAATTTATACTTAGACCTAAGCCGCTGGTACATAAAACTCATACGCGGCAACATATCTAAGACAACAGTATACGTGATTTACAAAACGGTTATCAAATCGGTACAGATGGTTGCAACGCTCACGCCATTCTTGGCGGAACAAATGTATCAAAACATGCGGGCGGCATTTAATCTAAAAACAGAATCAATACACCTGACCGAATGGCCAGAATCAGATGACGCACAAATAAATGAAAAACTAGAACAGGAAATGCAAACAGTAAAAGAATTGGCATCAAATATGCTGGCAGCGCGCGAAAAAATAAAAAGAAATGTACGCTGGCCAATCAAAAAAATAACTGTTCAAACGCCAAACGCAAAAATAATATCAGAAACTATTGCTTCTTATTCTGACCTGCTAAAAACACTAACCAACACCATAGAAATAGACGCGCAGGAAAACACACCCAACGGCGTTTCTAAAAAAGTAAAGGCAAATTATTCGGAAATAGAAAAGAAATTCGGCAAAAATTCCACTGAGGTAATAGCAAGAGTGATACAGATAAGCCCTGAGTCAATCCTGCAAAAAATCGTAAAAGAAGGTTCGTATAAATTCAAAACCGCTGCGGGCGAAGAAATAGAACTAACTCCTGCAGACTTAATTGTCGAGCGCAGCCTGCCAGAAACAGTTTCCGCACTAGACCTCGGCAGAGATGTGTATTACGTTTATGCGCACGAAACACAGGATATGCTGGCTTCTGGTTTCACAAGGGAGTTCATACGCGCAGTCCAGGAGTTAAGAAAAAAGGCCAGCCTGCACAAGCCAGATAGAATAGATTTACTAGTATATGCAGAAGGTGAAGTCCGCAGCTATCTGGAGAAGAACCTTAGCGAAGTTAAAGAAAAGGTTGGCGCAAAATCATTAAAATTCACAAAAGAGGGCGACATAGCGCTCAAAACCAATAAAAACACCATAGACATCCGTGGACATAAGTTAATTTTTGGGTTCTGAGCAGAAACCTTTAAAAAGCCTTCTATTTATAAAGCCTTATAAATAAATCGTTTAAAAGGGTATTAAATATGGCAGCTTCTAAAAAAGTTAAAAAAGACCAAACAAAAGGCGTTTATGCAAAGACTCAGAACGTAGTTGTATCAGCAAACATTCACCGCGACTTGCCGCTTGAAAAACTTGCAACAAAACTCGAACGGGTAGAGTACAACCCAGAACAATTCCCTGGCCTGATTTTCAAGAATGATATCCCAAAGTTTTCCGCGTTGCTCTTCAGTTCTGGCAGGATAATCTGCACGGGCACAAAATCGATAAGAGATGCTAAAACTGCGATCGCAGTAATAGTAAAAAAACTTAGCGCAATAGGCGTCAAGGTCACTGGCGAGCCAGACATAGAAGTCCAGAACATGGTTGCGTCTGGTTCAGTCGGCGGAAAGCTTAATCTAAATGAAATTGTATTCAAATTCGAGAACACAGAGTACGAGCCGGAACAATTCCCCGGCCTTGTGTATCACCTGCCGGAATCGCATATCACCTTCCTGCTTTTCGGCACCGGAAAAATCGTAGTCACTGGCGCAAAATCTGAGAAAGAAATAATCGACTCAGTCTATGTGCTTCGCGACCAGTTAAAGGCAGCTGATGAACTGGGGCCTGCCTAAACTTTATTTTTTAGTGTTTAATTAAGTATAGAATTCTTTATATTAAGACCATTCCCACGCATTTTGGAGAGTGTGGGCTGTGCCATCTGAGGAGCTTATAGCAAAATTCAGAAAGTTCATAGAACAATTCTACTATGAAGATTTGCTGAACATAGTCAGGAAAGGAATTGGTGCCCTAACTGTGGAATTCTCAACCCTGTCAAAATTCGACTTGGACCTTTCAGAGCAGCTCATCCACAATTTTTCTGAAATTGTGCAAAGCGCGGAAGAGGCAATCAAGCAGTTCGACATACCCGAAGCACAGTATCCGATAAGATTTCGCATAATTGGCCTGCCAAAATCTGCGCACGTCAAAATAAGAAACATAAGAACAAAACACCTCGCTAAGCTTATTGGCTGCGAAGGCGTCATACGGCAGGCCTCAGATGTCCGGCCACGAATTACGTATGCAACATTCGAATGCCCTGGCTGCGGCGCACACATACTAGTAGAACAAACTGGATCGAAATATCGGGAGCCAGCAAAATGCTCGTGCGGCAGGAAAGGCCGGTTCAAACAGCTTGAAAAAAAGATGGTCGATGTACAGCGCCTTCTCGTAGAGGAATCGCCGGAAATGCTGGAGGGCGGCGAGCAGGCAAAGCGTATCGCAGTCTTTCTGGAAGAAGACCTAGTTGACCCGAAGCACGAAAAAAGAAACTATCCCGGAAACAGAGTTAAAATCGTTGGCGTAGTAAAAGAAGTCCCAATCATACTTAAAACCGGAGGGCAGTCCACAACATACGACTTGCTTGTGGAAGCGAACTCAATAGAAACCGTAGAAGAAGAATTCGAAGAAATAGAAATCACAAAAGAAGATGAAGCAAAGCTCAGAGAGCTGGCAGAAAAACCAAATATCTATGAAAAATTAGTGAACTCAATCGCGCCATCAATCTATGGTTATGAAAAAATAAAAGAAGCAATTGTGCTACAGCTTTTTGGTGGCGTAAGAAAAACAAGGGAAGATGGGACACAAACAAGGGGGGACATTCACGTATTTTTGATAGGCGACCCGGGGGCAGGCAAATCACAGCTTCTCAGATATGTGGCAACACTCGCGCCAAAAGCAAGATACATGTCTGGCAAGGGCGCAACGGCAGCAGGCCTGACAGCAACAGTTGTAAAAGATGAGTTCATGCGCGGCTGGGCATTAGAAGCCGGTGCCTTAGTGCTGTGTAACAAAGGCATTGCCTGCCTAGATGAATTGGATAAAATGTCCGTAGAGGACACGAGCGCGATGCATGAGGCACTTGAACAGCAGTCCGTTACAATTGCCAAGGCCAACATTCACGCAACATTGCGCGCAGAGACAACAGTCCTTGCAGCAGCGAACCCAAAACTTGGCCGGTTTAACCCATACGACCCAATACCAAACCAGATTAATCTTCCGCCGACATTACTGAACAGGTTTGATCTCATATTCCCGATAAGAGATATACCAAATGCTGAGCACGATGAAAAAATAGCCACACACATACTTGATATTGCAAAAGACCCAGACTCAAAAAAAGGTGAAATACCTAGCCAGGTTATCAGAAAATATATTGCCTATGCGCGGCAAAACATTCGGCCAAAAATGACTCTGGCCGCAATAGAAGAAATCAAAAAATTCTACGTCGACCTGCGTTCCACTGCTGCACGCGATGAAGCAGAAGTAAAATCAATACCGATATCCGCAAGACAGCTCGAAGCACTTGTCAGATTATCTGAAGCATCTGCACGAATTCGCCTGTCAGATAAGGTTGCGAAAAAAGATGCGCAGCGCGCAATAGATTTATTGAAGTCCTCAATGAAAGAAGTAGCATTCGATGTTGAGACTGGCAAGTTCGACATTGATAGGATTACGACCGGGATAACAGCAACACAACGCAGCCAGATAGTAATAATTAAAAAGATTATAGACGGACTAACCTCAAAGCTGGGCAAAAATATACCAATTAACGACATAATGACAGAAGCCGAAGCTGAAGGCATAGATCGGCACAAAACTGAAGAAATACTCGATAACTTAAAAAAGAAAGGAGATGTATTTGAACCAAAGCCCGGATTAATTAGTAAGATAGGTTAATTGAAGTGAAATACGGCCGAAATGCGTTTCAGCTAATTTTCACTTGGAGTTAAAAATGGCAGCAATAAAAGCTAAAAAAAGAGAAGTTTCGCAAAAAGTTTGGATAAAAGACCTAATAGCTGGCGCATTTACGCCAGCTGAAGGGTGGAATCCGGGATTTGTTATAATTGATAATAAAAAAGTTTCCCGGGCGAATATGCTAGCAACAGTTGCTGGCAAATTTACTTCTGACGATGGCAATTATGCCGCAGTAACACTTGACGACGGCACAGAAACAATCAGGAGCAAAGCATTTGGTCCGGATGTTACGAAATTCCTAAAACTCCGAGTTGGCTCCATAGTGCGTTTTATAGGAAAAATAAAAGAATTCAACGGCGAGCGATACCTGAAGCCGGAAATTGCGCACGAACTTAGTGATCCAAACTGGATTATCGTACACAAACTGGAACTTGGAACACCAACAACAGGCCTGCCATCACACGAAGAAGTAAAGCCTACTGTTTCCGAAGAAGTCGCAGTCCAGCAAATTAAGGAGGAAGATCTTGGCCAGCAAGCCAAGGTACTAAAACTCATACGGGACATGGATTCCGGAGAAGGTGCGCCACTCGACACAGTCATAGAAAAATCCGGCTTTGAATCCGAAGAAGCAAAGAACATTATTATTGGCCTACTGAAGGCAGGCGAGGTTTACGAGCCACGGAAGGAAAAGCTGAAGGTGTTAGATTAGTTTTTTATACCCAATAGTTTATTTTTTCTCATGGCGCTATTAGTCGGCACAGCAGGCATCCCGGCATCCACAAAAAAGCCGGGTTCAGTTGAAGGTATTAAACGCGTTAAAGAACTTGGCCTTAGCTTGATGGAACTCGAATTTGTGCGCGGCGTGAAAATGTCGGAGGCACTGGCAAAAGAAGTTCAGAAGGTTGCTGACTCTTTGGACATTGCACGCACAGTTCATGCGCCGTACTACATAAATCTAAATGGAGACGCTAAGACTGTTAAAAACAGCCACAACTACATAATTTCCTCGGCGCGAATCGGCAACCTGGCGGGCGCAAAGTCTGTGGCAATACATTCAGGCTACTATGGCGGCGGCAAGCCAGAAGAAATTACAAAAATCATGATTAAAGAATATTCAGAGATTGTAAAAATTCTGAAACAGGAAAAAAATAAAATAATCCTCGCTCCAGAAGTGACTGGCAAGCTATCGCAATGGGGCACGCTCCCGGAAATACTCGAAGTTTGCCAGCAGGTAGAGCAGCTCGCTGTCTGTATTGATTTTTCACACTTATACGCAAGGGAATTAGGAAAAGCAAACAACTCTAAGGAAGAGTGGCATGCCGTATTAGAACTCGTGGAGAAAAAAATTGGGAAATCTGCGTTGGGTGCCTTACACATGCACCTTCAGGATGTTGAATGTAATAAGGGTGGCGAAGGTTCGCATATGCACCTTGGAGATGGCAAATTAAAGTGGCGCGAATTGCTGGATGTTCTGAAAGAATTTAACGTCTCTGGATGGATTGTGTCAGAAGCCCCAGTTTGTGAAATTGATGCCGTAAAAATTAACAAAGCACTCAATAAGTAATTTATTTATGTGGATTTGGATAAGGCAACCACATATACTTCTTTAGATGCCTTATCAGATGCACTTGGCTTAAACACAACAACTTTTAAAAAAACCTTTTCAACTTGGCCAACAAATTCAGTAAATCGTTTGCCCTGAAAAATTTTACATATAAAGTTTCCCTTTTCCTTTAACAATGCCTGCGCCAGCTCCAAAGACCTAAAAGCCAGAACTTCTGAAATGCCTACATCCATATCTTTAAACCCGGACACAGTTGGTGCAGTATCAGACAAAACTACATCAAATATATTACAAACTACGCTTATTTTTTTAATTGCGCTTTCTTTTGTTATATCTGCAAGTACGAACTTAAAATTCTTTCCAGTGGCCGGAACTGGTTGTATATCAACGCCAACGATACGCCCCGCATCACCAACAAGCCCGCTAGCAATCTGGCTCCAGCCGCCTGGCGCAGCCCCTAAATCTAAAACTTTATTGCCATTTTTGATAATGCGGAACTTTTCCTGAATTTCGAGCAGCTTAAATGCCGACCTTGACCGATAGCCAAGCTCTTTCGCTTTTTTGTAATAAAACTCGCCCTTCCGCCGTATGTGCCATTCCATCACTTAGCTATCCCACGTGATTTTAAAAACTCTCCTAATATTCGGACTGCTTCGCTGCGCGAGTGCTCGACAGAAACGCCAGCGTCAAGATATTTTACTACTGTACCACGCTTTTCAAAAAGTTCCCTAAACCATTGGCTTTCATAAACTGCTTTCACTCTTTCCTGAAATGGCGTGGTTTCAAATATGGCATGATCTTTTTTACTGCGCATAGCAAGCCTTTTAGCCAGTGCGGCCACATCTTTCACAGTCGGTATGATTAAAAGATCTGGCGAGTTTTCCAATGCCAATTTGTTGCCTTCTAAATTCAAAAGATAATCGACTGGCAATTTAACACCTTGCATCATATCGGACTGAATCGGCTGATATACTAATGACGTAGGCACGCCCCTGCTTTGAAAAATCCATTTGCCAACTCTGAGGGCGGGCAGTGACACGCGCGAATACAATATCAACCGATCCAAAGAATATGCCTGGGCAACTGCAGCAGCAGGATACTTTCTATTATGACTATCCGAAATAAGCTCATCCCGGATTGCCTTACCGATTCCAACAGAAGTAGGCTCAGACGATAGTATGGCATCAGTAGCAATCATGTCAGATAATTCGGGGTGATCGCCATGATTTAACCAATGTTTTTCTAGCTCAAACACATTCTTTTTTAGCACATACATAACATAATCTCGTAAACCATCTAAAATAACTCCCTTTCCCGCGCCATCGAGCCCATCAACCATTACAAATAAACCTAATCTGTCAGCAGCCATTCAATGCCAAAAAAACTAGTAGTTTTTATACTTTTATATTTCGCAGCAGCGAAGTCCGCCAAACAATACTTGACACGCATTCGCAACATATATAAACGCCAAAAATAAAAAATAAATATGGCCATACCAAAGGAGTTCTTCAGCCCGGAGTCAGTAGCTATCATTGGCGCATCAAGGCACCCTGGCAAGATTGGCCACGAAATTTTGTGGAATTTTGCGCGCGGATTTTACAAAGGAAAAGTTTTCCCGATAAACCCAAGCTCAGAAAGAATACTTGGCCTGCCAAGCTACAAATCTGTGCTCAATGTCAAAGAAAAAATAGACTTAGCAATCATCGCAGTCCGTGCCGAAATCGTACCAAACATATTGAAAGAATGCATCAGAAAAAAAATACCCGCTGTCGTAATAGTATCTGGCGGTTTTTCAGAGCTTGGCCCTGCTGGCAAGCTGCTCGAAGCTGAACTGCAAAAAATTGTTGCCGGTACAAATACGAGAGTAATAGGCCCGAACTGCGTCGGTGTATTCGACGCCAAAACAAGCGTAGATACATTATTTTTATCGAAATCGAGGTTACTGCGCCCGCCGGTTGGAAATATATCTTTTATTTCACAGTCAGGCGCGGTTGGCACGACGATTTTGGACTGGCTGGCGGAATCTGGAATTGGAATTTCGAAATTTATATCGTACGGAAATCAGGCAGACGTAGATGAAACAGACTTGCTGGAATATTTGGCCAATGATAGAGACACAACAGTTATTGCCGCATACATAGAAGGCCTGAAAGACGGAAAAAAGTTCATGCGAATAGCTAAAAAAGTTGCCAAGAAAAAACCAGTGATTTTCTTAAAGGCCGGCAAAACCAAGCAAGGCTCACAGGCCGCCAGTTCACATACCGGCAGTCTAGCAGGCTCCGCAGAAATATATTCTGGCGCGTTCAAGCAAATTGGAATTTTAGAGGCCAGCAACTGGGAAGAGTTGTTTGACTTTGCAAAAGTATTTTCTGGCCAGCCGATGCCCAGCGGAAACAAGCTCATAATTATAACCGATGGCGGCGGTTTCGGCGTGCTGGCTGCAGATGAAGCAGAAAAACAAAAATTTATGCTGCCAATGCCATCAGCAAAACTCAAATCAAAGTTTAAAAATTTCCCAAGCTACGCATCACTAAAAAATCCGATAGACTTAACTGGCGATGCAGATGCCGAACGGTATAAAATTGCTGTTGAAGAATGTTTAAAATCAATAGAATTTGACGCGGCATTAGTAATACTGTTATTCCAGGTGCCAACACTGGAAAAATCCATCGACGACGTAATCATAAATTTATCAAGAAAGTACAAAAAACCGCTTGTAGCCTGCGCGGCCGGCTCACATTACACGCAAAAGCTTGCACGTAAACTTGAGGAACACGGAATTCCAGTCTACCCAACGCCAGAGAGGGCAGTCAAGGCAATTAAGGCAATGTTGGGGTTTAAAAAATGAAAATATATCACAAAATTGGCGCAGCCATAATAAAAAATAAAAAACTCCTAATGGTTCGTGAGAGTAGCGAGCCGCATTTCATTCTACCGGGCGGCAGGCAAGAAGCCGGCGAAACTTCGGAACAAGCACTGGCCCGCGAACTAAAAGAGGAACTGGGCGTAAAAATAGTTTTTGTAAAATATTTCAAAACGTACGAAACGCAACACTTCAAAGACAAAGATACGCTTGTGCGCATGGACGTTTATTTTGCTAAAATTTTAGGCGAGCCGAAGGCGCAAGGCGAAATTGCTGAATTTGTGTGGGCGAACAGCAAATACAAAGAAGCTGGCATCAAGGTTGCGTCAATCAACGAAGATTTTCTGATTCCAGCATTAAAGAAGAAAAAATTAATTAGCTAGCGTAAACAAAGAACACAATTCTGAAGCACAAAACAAGCAGATTATAACTCTTTACGATAACTTTTTTCGAAACTAACATCGCTGACTTTGTAGTGATTCATAACCAACCCGCCCAGGCGGTCTGCCAGTCTTGCCGGCAATGGCGATAGCTTCGCAAGTTTTACGGCCTGCATTACAGTAATTTTTATATGTGGTACAAAGTAACTTATCTTGCCATCGTGCGATACCATGTTGTCTTCTAAGGAAATGCTTGCACGCAAACCCTGTACAGAATCGCATGACAAGTTAACTGTAAATCTGAATTCCGACAAGTGATTTTGTATTGGGTCAGACTCATCTGCCAAAAATCCAGTCCGCAGCCAGCCTTTTCTTTTTGGATACCGCTTGTCCAGCGCATTATGAAATCTTGTAACAATTGCCTCAATACCCGCACCCAAATTATCAACATCTATTGTGGCACTGCCTATGCCGCATGTGCTTGGCACATCGGAAATTACGTCCTCAAAATATTTTACTGATTTGCCGATTGTGCCTCTCCTCCTGTGCACGTCAGTCAGCCCATAATCAAGCCAGCCTGTTGCGTAAATGCTAATCGGAAACTGCTCCTCTGAATGTTTTCTTCCGTTTGGAAATTTGCTGGCCAGCTCTTCAAGCGTTTTATATCCACCAACAGCCAGAACAAACCGTTCAAATTTATACGCCGCATCAGCAAGAAATCCATCATAATTCTTTGGCGGGATTCGCAGGCCGCTCAAATCAAAGCCCCGTACCTCAGATTGACTAAAAATTCTACTAGCCATGGAAAGTATAATGCACAAATTATAAAAGGATTTCTATGCTAGCGTATTCTGGATTTTTTCAGTAACTTCATCCAGCCCTTCTTATGGTCCATCTTATCGAGTACTGCCTTGACAAATCGGTTCCTCTCATTCCCATACTCGATTTCTTCTTCTACGAAACCCAGCCTGTCCCAAACATAACCAAGGAAAAACATAAATACAACCGCAGCAGTAATAGTAATCGCCATAAATTCAAATGTCAAACTTATATTATAAACTTTTAGAAGCGTGAAAAACGCAATCACAAAAGAAATTGGAGATAACACGCGGCCAATTAAGTCCTTTCCATAATCAAACCGCTTTATCTGCGTGATTAAAAAATGTCTTTTGTCAGCAAACTTTTTTTTCATATTGTATCTCATCACACCAAATACCTAACACATATTTATTTAATAATGCGGATATCAACAGCAAACCCCGTCTTATTATTAATTATGAATGGATTTATATCCATCTCCGAAATATTTTCCTTGACCGCCAGCCGGCTTGCCTTGGCGATGGCCTCTGAAAGAACATCAAAATTAACTTTTTTCTGGCCACGCGCGCCAGACAGGACTTCGAAAGCCTTTGTTTCTGAAATCATGCGCATTGCTTCTTTTTTGTCAATCGGGCAGACTCTGAAAGAAACATCCTTGAAAATCTCAACGAAAATACCGCCGAGCCCGAAGAGAATCGCATGCCCAAAGGTTGCATCTTTTTTTGCTCCGATAATTACCTGCTGGCCTTCCTCGAATTTTTGCGCAGTAACGTAGCCATTCGCGCTTCTGGCAAGCTTTCTGAGCTGTTTTAATGCACTGAACGCCTCGATTTCACTCCTGCAAATCCTGACTGCGCCGCGTTCTGTCTTATGTATGATGTTTTCAGAAATAACTTTTAGCACGACAGGCATGCCAAACGCCTTCAAAACCCCTTTCAAGTGCGTTTCATCAGTAATTGTCTCAAAATTTGAAACAGGGATAGCATATTTTCGC
>JAHFKX010000055.1 GCA_023245115.1 Candidatus Woesearchaeota archaeon | reverse complement strand
CGTTCCTGCCCGCGCCAAAACACTTCTTGCGCCTTGCGCTTTTGCATAACCATCAAGTAGTCCTCTTACCCTTGTTGCCTGCGCACCAAACTCGTCCCGTTTCTTTTGTTCAGACTCAAATCTTGTTATTACATCCTTGTGCATATCAAGTGAGCTGATAATATCCGCAATGCCACTGGCAAGTTCATCTGGCACATCGGCACCAGAACTTTTTACTAACTCATAGAATCTAACTGCTTTTTTCGCCCGCGCATAGGCTGTGCTTGCGCCAGCATCTGGCTCTGCCGACTTAAAATCAGCAGCCGCGCACACTTCAATATCACTAGAGTATGTAGTGCCCAACACGGCATTAACATAAACCACCAACGACTGCGGCACGGCAAGCAACATTTTCAAACTTTCATTGCCAAGTATAGACTGCAAATTCTGCTGGACAACTCTTAAATCGTTCGCGGAGCGCTGTACTACCGCAATCCTAAGTTCCTCGGGCGTCTTGGCTGCTTTTTCAAATTCCGTAATCTTTTTTTCAAGCTCCTCCGCCCGTGTTTTTTCCCGAATAAAATTATCAGCCAAACCTTTATTTGCTATGTTTGCCCCTTTGAGTTTTTCTCGTAAATTATCTTCCTGCTCGCGCGCAGACTTTATCTTTTCTTGCGCCAGATCAGTTTCATTACGCGCAAATTTCATCTCACCTTCCAGCCGATGGTACTCATCTTTAAGTTCCTTAACTTGGCCTTCGTGTGTCTCCTGTTCCGTTGCTAATATTTGCTGTAAAACTTCTATATCTTGCCTCAGCGTTTCATCTGTTTCAACAACTGGCTGTACCTCTTGGCCATCGACAATTTCCTCAAGCCGAGTCGCATCTGGCAGTATTCCTGGACGGGGCTTGGCATGGCCAGTCTGCGCATGCCTCGAGACGCCTTCACGCAGGCGCTCTAGCGGACCGTTATAATTTAAAATAATTAACTGCTTTCCATCACGATCAATTTTAACCTCGACTAGTGGCCATGAACGTTCTAAAAATCTCCGCAGATATGACTGCAACGGGTGCTTTAGCCACGTGAGCTCCTTAAAGTCCGGATTTCCAAATACCGGCAAAAGGTAATCAGTCATACGGATTTACAAACCATTAAACTTTTAAAACTATCGCCGCCCAAACTTTATTTTCTGAACTTTAAACGTTTAACCTGCGTGTAAGCCACCACCGGACTTTGCTTTTTCTAAAAGAGCCAAACCCGTGTAACTGTCAGGAGTTATTAGCCACCCCTGACCTACTTCTTCCTGGCTATTCAGGCCCGCATAACGGCGCAATTCTGATAGCAAGTCATTAGCAACTGGCACCAAGGCTGTGGCATGATCCAATCTAACACCTTCGTCTGTAACTGGTTGTCTGATAAAAAGTTCAACTTCGCCAGTGTCTTTTTTCATGTAAACATTAACGCTCAATGTCATGCCGGGCGATTCACCATATTCACTTTTCGGGCGGAATCTGAACTCATAATTTGCACACATATATTCCCAGCCATTGCGGTATTTCTTAGATGCGTGCGCATCCCAGCCATCGAACTCAATACCAACTGGCGCGCCAGCTTTTTCAATATGCGAATCAACTAAAAACTGCAGGTCACCTTGCACCTTTACAAATAACTCGAATGTCATACGATATGCGAAATGAGAACGTTTAAAAGCCTTTCGCAGAATCGCACTACTGCCCCTTTGCTGCTAACTTAATATCCTCAGCTTTCACAGTCTTGCGGCTGGCATGGCTGGCCAGTTCAGTTGCCTGCTTGCCAAGTTTTTGCGCAAAATCTTCCAGAACTTCTGCAAGGGCTAGCTTGGCGTCTTCGCCCACTCTTGGCGCGCCGGCTTTCTTCAGCAGGCGTTCCATTGTTGCTAACGGAAGGATTGGCATTTATATCACTTTATTTGTGAAATCAAATATTATAAAGGCTTCGCTGACCAAGGCTCAACTGTTCCGATTACCTGCTTTTGTTTTGGGTGTTCGATTGCATAAATTGTGCCAGCCGAGATTTCATCGTTGTGCAGCCAACGCGAACCTTGCCAACCCAAAATAATTTCTTGATAATTTAGATTTTTTATTTCTTCGAAACGCTTATGCCTTTCTTTTTGTAACTTCTGATTTTCTTTAGCGGGGTCCGCAGTCCAGCTTGGCAGTAAGTGAATGTACCTGCCAGAAACATATTTGGCAATTACGTACGGAGCTTCGGGCGCTTTCTTCAAATGCACCCAGATGACTGCGATGTCAAACCTACCGAACTCGTTTGTTGCAGCTTGCAATGCCGAATCCAATACCGCTGTGTTGCAGTAATCAACACGAATTGGATTTATTTTATCTGACTCACTGACCAAAGAGTCGAGCCTGTCTGACATTGCAACGACAGAAACTTTGTTATATTTAGCCGCAAGATAAAGCGAGACAGGCCGAAGCATGCCAGTGCCACCAACTACGAGGGCGTGTGTCATGTTTACTACACTCAATAAAACCATTTAAAACTTGCTCTATTTTTAATTGTATGGCCGACCCTGCAATCTATGGCACAGTCATCACGACGGAAGACTCCCCGTCAGTTTCCAGCTTTGCTTTTGTAATTCACTCCGACACCGCTGGCGTGAAGAGGGGCCAGTTTGTTTCTGTAAAAACAACCGAAGGTACGGCAATCGCCACAATCAGCAACATTTTCAAGACAAACAAATACTTTGAATCCGCAGGCTCTGTCCGGGAATATTCCAAAACAACTGAGATGTACACCGCATTCCCGATAAAAGAGTGGGAGTACACAGTTGCGGAAACAAAACTTCTTGGGGTTTACACCAAGGACGGTTCCCTGCAGCGGGCCAGCTTTCCGCCAAGCCCGGGCATCGAAGTTACAGAAGTTGATTTGCAAATGTTAAACAGATTCCTCGGCCTGGACCAGGAACGCGGAATTGATTTAGGAGAAATCCAACAGCACGACCTCCGCGCCAAATTTAATTTAACAAAAATGATTCAGAAACATATGGCTATCCTCGCAATCTCCGGCGCTGGAAAAAGCTATGCAACCGCAGTTTTTATGGAAGAACTTCTGTTGCGTGACCCGAAACAGGGCAGGATAGCTTTATTTGTTGTTGATAATCATGGTGAATACATCAGTTTTGCGGATGATTCTGACTTTAAAGATAAAGTTAAAATAATTAATGGCGAAGACGTCAGAATATCTGTGCGAAACACAACAGAAAAAGTTTTTGCGTCTCTTCTCCCGGAAATGTCTCCGGTGCAGGTCAGGGAGCTCGGAAAAATTCTGCACCAGCTTAGAAACGAAAAGCATTCCTTCGAAATGAAAGATGTAGTGGATGCAATAAAAATTTCCGAAGACATAAAAAAAGTGTCAAAGGATGCGCTGACCGGCTGGCTTTCCGAATTAGAAAACATGGAAATTTTTTCGCAGGACGATTATCCTGGTTATGAAAATCTTTTGGAGCAGGGCAAGATGATCATACTAAATTTGAGAAATGTTCTGGATTTAAAACGAAAACAGCTTATTGTCAGGCAATTCTCGCAAAAGTTTTTCAATCTGCGGCGTGAGGGAAAAGTTCCGCCGTATTTAGAAATAATTGAAGAAGCGCACAACTTCTGCCCCGAAGGTGCAAAAAGTTCTGAGGCGCTGAGCCGGCATATCATTGAGCTTTTGGCGAGAGAGGGGCGAAAGTTTTATGCCAACCTCTGCCTGATTTCCCAGAGGCCAGTCCAATTATCAACGACCGCGCTCTCGCAGTGCAACACACAAATAATTTTGCGGATTACGAATCCGTATGATTTAGACCATATTAAAAAAAGCTCTGAGGCAATCTCGCAAAGCACGCTGGACATCGTGAATTCACTGAAAGTCGGCGAGGGGTTAATAATCGGCGAGGCAGTCAACTATCCAGTATTCGTAAAAATAAGAAAACGCAAGAGCAAGGAAAGCCACGGAACTAAATTAGAAGATTATGCTATTATTTGGGATAAGAAAAGCAATAATTTAGCATCTGGAAAAGAGTTTCTTTAGCATATGAAAATATATAAACTTATATTTGCCACTTTTTCCGCTTTTGCTTAAAAACAAAGTCTTTGGCGACAATATAAATCAAAATACAACTCGATGTTATTACCCAAAGCCAAGAAAGCACTAAACTGCTATTCAACGATTTCGACGCATTTAATTCCGTCAAACCAGTTATTGGGCTGGCAGCTTGAACTGTTGCTGCGCCCGTCAGGCCTACGCCGCCTTGCTCTGCCGCGTTGCTGCCTTGCACGTTGCTTGCCTGCTCTTGCGTTGCCGGTGCACTCGGGCTTGGCTTTGCCGAATTGACTGTACCCTCGCCACTACTAGTAACACTACTGCCGCTACCGCCCGAGCTTGTAGAAGCCTGGCTTTGCTGGCCAGAACTAGTTTCGGTAACTGTGCTATTGGCCTGCGACGCATTCGTACTTGTCTGATTAGTTAA
Source organism: Candidatus Woesearchaeota archaeon (assembly GCA_023245115.1). GTDB lineage: Archaea > Nanobdellota > Nanobdellia > UBA10117 > UBA10117 > JACOYC01. Next base: position 1,152 of record JAHFKX010000055.1, on the reverse strand, counting down.
AGTCACATTAGTTTGCGTTTGATTTTCAATTGTTTGATTGAGTTGTGTGCTATTGCCAGAGTTAGTATTATTTCCTTGTGTTTGGTTGGTATTTGTCGTATTAGTATTGTTTCCAGTTTGCGTTCCATTACCCGCGTTTGTATTGTTGCCTTGAGTCTGATTGCCAGTATTTGTATTATTGCCACCAGTTTCATTCTGCACCGGCGGCTGCGGCGGCGAGTACGGTGAGATGACGTAGTTAATATTATTTATTTTTATATCTGCGTCGCCAGAAATTTCAAATACTATATCATAATTCGAACCAACATAGTGATTGCTATACAAATCACAGGTATCTGCACACAAATCTTTAAAGTTTATTATCTTTCTACCCGCCTTTGTCGCTTCACTTTGTGCAGCGACGTTTATGTTAGTTTCATTTTCCTGTTGCGGGCTTTCAGTCTGATGGCCGCCACTCACTTGCTGCGGACTGCTTTGAGGTTGTGATTCGCTTTGGTCGTTCGCCTGGCTTTGTTCGGTGTTTACCTGTGGCTCATTTTGTGCTTGCACTGGCGCGGGCGTACTTGGTTCTGTTGGCGCGGCAGGTGGCATAGTCTCTGGGAGAATTGGAGCCGAGGCTGGTGAAGGCGCAGAAACTGGCTGCGACTGAACGGTCGGAGTTACAGATTGGCCTGACGCGTCAGGCGCTGCACTTGTTGGGTTGCTTGACGCAGTTGAACTGCTAGATGGACTTGCGGTACTAGCTGGCGCAGTATTAGAACTCGAAGCACCTGAATCGCCGGCACCGCTAGTCGAAGCAGGGGCACTCGATGGCGTACTGCTACCACCTGAAGCTGAGTCCGAGCTTCCAGAATTACCTTTGGCATTTGAGTTGCCGGAATTGCCATTAGAATTTTTGTTACCGTGTGATTCTTCTTCTTTTTCTTCTTTAACTGCAAATCCAGTTATGCTATTGCTACCTAAAGAATTAATTGTATCAGAATCCGCAATTAAATGTTTGTTAGTTCCGTTCTGTAAATAAATCTTTACGGAGCCGTCGCCCTCCAGCAGGCCACTTATTCTAAGTGCCTTCAGAGCGTAGCCATCTTGCATATGTAACAATGAAACTGTTTCTGTTGCGCTGCTGGTCTCATCATAATTAACGCCCTGCGT
>JAHFKX010000054.1 GCA_023245115.1 Candidatus Woesearchaeota archaeon | reverse complement strand
TGATTTTGCTGTCAATCTATGACTACATTGCAGTCTTTAAGACAACACACATGGTTTCAATGTTTAAAGATATGGCATCGCGTGGCGCATTAATGGGCATAATCATTCCTGAGAAAGTTTCGGGCTTCGGCCACGATATGCGCCAGACAATTAAGTCAAAGCTTGAAGCGCATAAGCACAAGGCAGTTTCACAGTTTATCATGCTTGGCGGTGGTGACCTTGCATTCCCGGCTGTGTTTGCAATTTCCGCGCTCGCGCAGTACGGGCTGAAGCAATCGCTTGGTGTAATAATCGGCTCGCTAGCCGGCATTCTGATAATACACTACTTGTTTTTGAGAAAGGCACGGGCATTGCCAGCCTTGCCACCGATAACATTGGGCGCGCTAATTGGTTTTGGGATTAGTTTGCTGCTATAAAATTTTGTTAGAAAGATAATATTGTCCACTGCCGTTTGTTAGGATCGTTGCAGCTTTCCCTTGCATCGCCAAGATGTGTAGCCACGCCAACAACGCCAGATGGCAGTACTACTACATCGCGCCACGGTACGGCGCCACGCTCTGGTTCAGGTTCTTGATAGCACTGCACAACAGGTATGCCTGCCTCAATGCAAACATCGTACGCATTAGTTGAGGCCGTGTTACGGCCGGATGTACAAACTACTATTGCTGTTAGGCCCGCAGTACTGCCAAACTTTTTAACCAAGTGTTCTAAAAGCAATGCGCTATCACTATCTCTGTGCGGAAATATATGTGCCAGGCCGTAGCGCGAGCCATTTTTAAATATCATTGCTTGGCAATAATGAAACCACAGCGATACAAGTGGCCGACTTTTGACTACTTTACCCTCGCCCACATGTACTATTGCGGCATCGCCGATATCTGTATGACTGGGATAATCCTTATTACTAATACCATATGCTGCGGCTAATATTTCTTGTAGCTGCTGCAGTTGTTCTTGCATAGCTTTAACCGCGAAGTGCGGTTTTAAAAGTTTTACTGAAAAAAACTAATCGCCGCTGACAATTGCTGGCTTACCAAGCAATGTTTCTAAATATTCTTGGACGCAACTTGTATCAGCTATTGCGCGCGTGATGCTAAAGTTTGCGTAATCGTCTTTAACAGTTGGGCTTTTTTTTAACAAAGCACGCAGAGCGCACCTTTCTCGCAGGTCGACAACCTTAATGCAATCGCTAACATTTAGGATGCCAACATTAACTGATATTCTGCGTTGGTTATCTTCTGCCAATAGAATCTCACTGACGCGCTCACGGTATTTCTGGCCTGCTGGTGCTTCATTATAAATTACGCCAGCGTAGCATAGTTGTATTCCACCTGATGACTGGCTGTCCAAACTTATTCTATGTATCATATTTCTATTGTTAAATACTAAATATAAGCGCTGTTTTGCTAACTTATTTACCGCCGTATGAAAATCAGTTTTCGCCAAAACAATATTTCTGCTGACCGCAAGCGCTTCACAAATCCTGCCAAGCCCAAATGCTTTTTCAGCCATAATAGTGCCGATGCTATGCGGTTTTTTAAAGCTTTCTATGGCATAACTACATATTACCTAACAATTTTAAGGAATAGCCTGATTTTATTCAGCCATAAAATCTTCAATCGGGTTGTCAATTAGCTTATCCTTTGGCAGCAGGCCACGTTCCTGCAGGTACTTGCTGGCTAGAATGAAGAATATTAGGCCAATGGATTTTGAGCCTTTGTTGTTGCACGGAATAACGAAGTCAACATTTTCAGTGGTGTTATTAGAATCACACATAGCAACAATTGGAATTCCGGAAATTAAAGCATCATGAACTGCATTTTTGTCTGGGAATGGGTCAACAACTAACATCAATTTTGGTTCAAAAAATGTGTCGAGGTTTGTGTTAGTAATTATGCCAGCCGGATATCTGCCTGCAAAATATTTGCAGCCCGTTGCCTTGCCGAATGCTTTAACTGCTTTCCATGCGTTCTCACGGCGGCCAACCACTAGAATGTCTTCAGGTGCGTACTTGCCGAGAATTCGTGCGGCCTGCATTATTCTTTTATCTATTTCTTGAATGTTCAAAACGCACAAACCATTTGGATTTACCTTGTAAATGTATGGCATCATGTGCTTTGTTCTGAATTTTGTGCCAATGTGCATGCCACTGGCTAGATACGTGTCCAACGGAACAAGCAGCGTCTCTTCAGCCACGGCTGCAAAATCAGCTGGCACTTTGAGCGTATTCAATTGCGTTGAATGCGCTGGCCGCTGAGCCCCCATTCACTGTTTTTTTAGCACGAGATTGTTTGTCCATTCATTAGGCTGCTAGAATTCGTTTTTAAAGGTTTTGTTTTGTTGTTTTTTAATAATTAGCTGCTATTTTGCTGATTTGCGTAGTCAAACCCTACGATTTTAATTTCTTTGGCTCCGAGTAGCCAACTTGTTGAGCCGAAATAACCCGGCATTATCACGCGAATCGAAGGTGGTACGCCACCCGTCGCGCATTCTGCGGGGAGAATAAGCGCATCAGGATACTCATTGGCAAGCCTGTCAAGTGTATCGCGCAGTGATTTCGCAACTAAAGCAGGGATGCCATCGCCGACTGCACCGCCCGTAAATCTATTCGTATCGTACATTCACTTTTTTTGAAATTACCCGCTTAAAAATCTTTTCCAAGCTTATTCAACTCATTAAACCCAGACATTGTGGCCTTTGCAATTGGGGCCTGCCAGGCCAGTGCAAGATTTGCAGTAACAGCATTATTTATGCGCATAACTGGCGTGAGATTGTTGCTTTTGCAAAAGTCAAAAAGTTTTTTTGCGCTTAGTATTGAGCCTGATTTTTCTAAGTCAATAAGAAGTGCATTCACCGAGCCATGCTTTTTTGCTATTCTTGCTCTTGCCAAATCGCCGCGCACTAAATGGTCGCCGCACACGTGCCTGTGGCCGTAGCGTACAAGCTTTTTGTGCAGGCTAGCGAGTTCGTAAAATGCGTTCTTATGTAATGGGTCTTCAATATATTTGATGTCAAAATGGTGCACAAGCTCGGAAACCATTTCGGCGTGTTTTTTTGCATCAACGTTTAGGCTGTGCCCATTGAAATTCCGCCAGAAATATTTTCCCGAACGCATCATCCTGTGTGCCTCAAGGTCTATGCCAATCGAATGGCCTGCAGCGCCAAGCGTTTTTTCAACCCGTCTGATTGCATCGAAAGCAGATAAGCCGGATAAATCCAGTGCAGAAGCCTTTGCAAGCGTAGCAGTTCCAGAAAGGTTTTGATTCGCGCGTAGCAAAATTTCAGTTATATCTTCAGTGCGGCCTACGTTGACAAAAACCTCATTTATTTGTTTTGAGTTTGGGTTTAAAATTTTCCAGAGTGGCCGCTGGCGTTCGGCAGACCATGTGCCGAGCGCTGCTGATTGTGCTGCAACAAGAGCAGGCCCGCGAGGCAAAACTTTTTCTAATTGCCATAAATCATCAAGCTTAACGATTTGTAACCCAAGAAATTTCGCAGCATTTTGGTTTACGACTTCGGCAAGTTCTGCGGCTTTGTTTGTTAGTACCTCAGACCAAGCCTCAGCCTTTTCGGTTTTAATTCTGACGCCAACTGCTGGCCTGCCGTCGTGCAAAACCGTGCTGATTGCCCGTATGTCAGTGAGCCTCATGTGAATAACTGTAAATTGTTATTTAAAAAACTTCTATTCCGCTTCAATCTTCTGCGGCATCGGCCTTTTGACAGTCATCGGCAGTACGCCGGTGTCCAGCTCGCGTTTTGCAATATCTGTAGGGTCATAAACATCTGCCGGCTTTTTTATGAGCATTGGTGCGCCCATAGCCAGCTGCAATGCCCTGGCACCTATGATGCGCGCAATCTCGAAGTGGGTGTTTTCCATAGTAATAGTAATTTTTTTTGATTTTTAAGCCTTTGCCTGTCTCTCAGGCGTGGCTATGTGCAGTATCACTTACTAATTATTTTTCGCAGCTCCTTTCCCCGTTGTATGGCTACGTCAATTATCTGCAGCACCTCGTCTTTTGTAAACGTTCCGAAGCCGCCCTTTTGCATCGCACATAGCGTGCCATTTTCCAACGTAGAAACTGACAGGCGCGAGTCAAACACTTTTTCCTCTCGTCTCGTTGGGTCAATAAAAAGTGAACCACGTAGCTTGCCAAAAGTTACCATGATAGGCAATGCCTTGACAGGTAATTTTGTTTTTGTAAATTCCTTGTACTCGACTTTATCAGCTTTCTCATCATACTTCGGCAAAACTGCGGATTTCAGGGCAGCGATTGCACCCAGCGAAGCCGCGTCTATCAAATTGCCATCATCGTTCATTGGGTAAACGTCAACATTAATCATCCATACCTTTTCGCCGCTTTTTATGCACAATTTTTCAACATCAATTGTATGGCTTTCACGTATTCCGCGGTCCGTAACCCGTGCCAGCTCGATAGATTCAGGTTTTGGCGGGCCAGTTTCAAAATCCGGGCTGGCTAGTGGTATGAGCTCAGCATTAACAACTAAGACGCCTTCGCTGGGCGTATCTGGGAATGGTGTGCCTACGTCGAGCTTTACGCCGACTAAAACCTCTGTGTTTCCAATCTTAACGCGGGCTGAACCTGGGCTTCGCGATATTACACCAGTTTCAACTGAAACATCGCGGTACTGGAAGGGCTCACGTCCGTCTTCGCGCTTTTGCAATTTTAGCAAGTCTGCTAAGTAATCCTGAATTAGGTTCATTCTACAGTCTCCTCTGCAGCAGCACCTTCAGTAGCGTATCTGTCCCTCAAGGCCCTTTTCTGCAGTTCGTATATTTTCTGGCAGGCATTCATACTCATCTCAATTAATTTAGCTGCCTCGTCTTTAGTTATGTCCCCATCCATCTGTAACAGCGTAATCTCGCCGGTGCGCGGCATGATGGCCAGCGGCATATCTGCCTCGCCGTAATTATCTTCCAATTCGAATAAATCAAGTGCAAGCTGTCCATCCACTTTTCCGGAGGCGACAGCAGTTACAATGTCACGCATTTCGATTCCAGCATCAGCTAAGGCGACCGAAGCGGCACATATAGCCGCCACTCGCGTGCCTGCGTTTGCATTAGTGACTTCTATAAACACATCGATCGCTGTCTTGGGGTATTTTTCCAAAAATATTGCTGGTGCAAGTGAGTCCCTAATTACTTTAGAAATTTCCACTGAACGCCTCGATGGCCCTGGCCTCGCCCGTTCCGGTGTTGAAAACGCAGCCATGTCATAAACGCAGTTCAAGTGCGCGCGGTCTGCTCTCGCAAAATGTTTCGGGAAAACTTCCCTTGGCCCGTAGACAGCAACAACTATTTTAGTTTCGCCCTGCATTATCATTGCTGAGCCATCTGCATTCTTTATGACGCCGGCCTTTATCTGGATTGGCCTGAGCTCGTCTAGTGCCCTGCCATCCAGCCTTTTTCCTTTTACAATTAATTTTTCTGGTCCACCAATTCCACCCATATTATTTCCCACTAAGCATTTCTTTAACTTTATCAGTTAAGCCCTGCTTGTGAGCCTCCTGTTCAATAAATTTAATTGCCCGCGCTACAACTGCCTGCTTGTCCGGTGCTCCGCCAATCCAAATTAAACCGTTCTGGCCGACAGTTACATCGCAGCCAGTCAGGTCCTTCATTGTTTTTATCATTGAGCCTTGCTTGCCAATGATTCGCGGAATCTTGGTCGGGCTTACTTCGATTATGTTGCCGCCCTTGAGCCTTCGGTATGGCCTGTACTTTGCAGTCAGCTTGATGAATTTTCCCTCTGATATGTTCAGAACTTCGCACAGAACGTAGTCACCAACATCAAAATAGAAAGTCATGTCAGTTTTATTCAGGTCTATGTACTCCGAGGATGCCT
>JAHFKX010000053.1 GCA_023245115.1 Candidatus Woesearchaeota archaeon | reverse complement strand
ATAACTGAAACAAACATCTCCGAAGAATATTTCAACAAGATGTTTACAAATCTTGAAGCAGACATGTTAGAAAATAATGTGTCGATAGAAATCACAGAAAAAATAAAAGAAAAGCTTAAAGCGGATTTAGTTAACACATCCGTTAAACGCGGGCAGGTAGCAGACATCATAAAAGACGATTTAAAAGATGTTTTGTTTCTCATTCTAAACGAACCAAAGAAAATAAACCTATTGGAAATCGTAAGTGCCTGCGCGAAAGAAGGCAGGCCAGCGGTTATTCTCTTTGTTGGTGCTAATGGCCACGGCAAAACAACAACAATGGCCAAGGTCACGAACTATCTTAAGAAAAACAACATATCATGCGTGTTTGCGGCATCAGACACATTCAGGGCGGCCAGCATCGAACAGCTTGAGGAGCACGCAAAAAAACTCGGTGTTCGTGTCATAAAACAGCAGTACGGATCAGACCCTGCGGCAGTTGCCTTTGATGCAATAAAACACGCAACGGCAGGCAAAATAAATTGCGTCCTGATAGACAGCGCTGGCAGGCAGCACACAAATGCAAATCTCATGGATGAACTAAAAAAACTGAAACGCGTTGCGAAGCCTGACCTGACAATTTTTGTCGGCGAATCAATTGCTGGCCATGACGTGGTTGACCAGATACATGACTACAACAGCGCAGTTGGCGTTGATGGAATAATTCTGACAAAAGTTGATGTTGATGAAAAAGGTGGGGCAATACTTTCGGCCTGCCACTCAGTCAACAAGCCAGTCCTCTTCCTCGGAGTAGGCCAGGAATACAAAGATTTGGTAGAGTTTAAGCCAGAAGAATTTGTAAATAAAATATTGTGACTACGAAACCTTTTTAAAACTATCCAGAATCCGATTTTTATGGTAACACAACAAGCTATTGAAGAACTTACAAGATCAAGTCCTTCATTACATAATGTTATGGTTGAGCGAGGATGGGTAATAACACCAGATGAACAAAAAAATCTCGCAACGTATGGTTTAGAAGTTCTATTTAGAAACATAATGGAACGCCCGACCTCTGAACACATGGGCATTTTTGATGCGAATATGAGCCCGGCAATGCGGACGTTAGAAGCAGAAATTTTACAATGTTTAAACACCAACAGAGATATACGTTCTGTTATTGGCCAACGGCAGCTCCGCAGGGAACTCAAAGCCGCAGGAAAGAGCAACTTAACAGAGCTTAGCCGCTTTGGCGGAGAACTGTATGCTAAAAAACCAAGAAAATCTGGTGATGTGATGTCTACGGGAGAATTAGAGTTTAAAATTGTTGATGCAAAGCCAGTTGCGGGCCCGCACTTTTTCGGCAGGGCCGTCATGGGCTACTATGGATTTTTAAAATATTTCGCGGAAGAAGTTGCGCTGATTGCGCCGCAGGGAGCAAACGCATACTTATTAGGAGCCGGCTGGGTTGTTACTGTATATGCTGGGCTGGCTAGCTCGCCAATCGGAAGCGACAGTGTGCTAAAGCCAGTTACAAAAAAATTTAGCGGGCTTGATGATTTACGCCACGTTGTGCCAGTACAATTCTTCAACGTGGAAATCGATAAATCTACCAAATATTCTGTAAGTTGGGAGAAAGAAGGCGACAGCCATAAAGTCAAATTAATAGCCGCACCTGCATAAGCTTTTTAACGCTTTTCACGCTCAAACAAATATGCCAAGCCTTGATAAAAAAACGCTGGAAAAAATAAACTCGCTGAATCTGCCACAGGACATTCTCAGCAAAATTACCGCGATAATCTGTTATTCAAATAAAACAAATGTACGGGAGTTTACTGACAAGATTATTGCCGAAATAAGTTTTGCCGGCAAGGTTGCCCTAATACCACAAGAAAAGCTAGAATACCTGAAATCTAACATTAAAGCAATGACAAAGATAGAACTTGACGAAGACGCTTCCACCACAAACATTTAAAACTTCTAAATTGTCATTTTTTGCATGGCGTTGGAAAAATTATCTGAATCACTAAAGAACGCACTACGACGTGTTTTCAAGGCGTCTTTAATAGACCCAAAGCTTATTGATGATTTAATCTCAGAAATACGCAAGGCCCTCATTTCTGCAGATGTTAATATTGAGCTGGCCAGCAGGATTTCAGAAACAATTAAGAAACGTGCACTCGCCGAAAAGCCCGCAAAAACTCTGACAGCAAGGGAACATACGATAAACATAGTCTTTGAAGAGCTAACAAAATTCCTTGGCGCGGAAGAAGGCAGGCTTGAAGCCAAGGCAAAGCCAACAAAAATTTTGCTTGTCGGCCTGTACGGCTCGGGCAAAACGACAACTGCCGGAAAATTAGCAAAATATTTCAAAAAACAGGGCCTGAAACCAGCCTTAATTCAATTGGATGTCTGGAGGCCTGCGGCATACGAACAGCTTATGCAAATTTCTGAAAAGGTTAAAGTCCCATTTTACGGAATCAAAGACGAAAAGGACCCACTGGCAATTATAAAAAAGTTTGAGCCTGACTTTGCAAGATTTGATGTTGTGATATTTGATTCGTCTGGCCGCGATGCACTAAACAAGGAATTAATTTCCGAAGTCAAGAATATAAAAGATGCAGTTAATCCGAACCACGTTTTACTTGTCATCTCCGGAGATATCGGGCAGGCTGCCCGCAAGCAAGCAGAAGCGTTCCACGAAGCTACTGGCGTGAACGGCGTAATTGTAACTAAATTAGATGGCACAGCGAAAGGCGGTGGCGCACTGACTGCCTGCGCCGCAACTTCTGCAAAAGTAAAATTCATCGGGCTTGGCGAACATATTGAAGACTTAGAGGAATTCAGGCCAAAGAATTTTGTTTCCCGCCTATTGGGAATGGGCGACTTGGAAACTTTACTCGAAAAAGCAAAGGAAGCAATCTCCGAGGAGAGCGCCGAAAAACTTGGTAAAAAATTTATGAAGGGTGATATCTCTCTCACTGATTTATATCAACAACTCGAAGCCCTGAAAAAAATGGGCCCGCTCTCGCAAATAATGAATATGATTCCCGGAATGGGAATGGCAAATATCCCGAAAGAATTGCTTGGCGTACAGGAAGAAAAAATGAAAGTATGGAAATTCGTAATGGATTCCATGACGCCGGCAGAAAAAGATTCTCCGGATATTATTTCCGCCAAGCGTATTGAGCGGATTGCAAAAGGTGCCGGCCGGCCGGAGCAGGACGTCCGCGACCTGCTCAAGCAGTACGCGCAGATGAAAAAGGTCATGAAAATGATGGGCAATCCAAAGCAAATGCAGAAGATGATGAAAATGTTCGGCGGGAAACTGCCGCAGATGCCCGCATAACTATGCAGCACCAACCGAATGCAAATACCAACTGCTTCCGCCCCAAGTTTCTAATAACGCTGCTGCGTAAAGCATTGCATTTCCATTCGTTAAAAGTTTAAGCCATTTATTGCTACTACTGCGCAGCTCATATGCCAAAGCAACATACAGCGGTATGACAAATGCTTTGCTCGCATATGCCGCATCTGTCCCAAAATGTTGCATAAGATATTTTAATGCAATAGCTTTCTCATTATTCACACCAAATTGTTTAACACTACTCACAGTCATGTACGCATCAAAAATTGAAGCAGCAACGACCACTGATGCGGCTATTAAAAAGTTCTTATTTTTGTTGGCAGATGCTTTAGTTTTTTGAACAATTATTTCCAAACTCATAAAACCCTACCTAACCAAAACCCTTAAAAGCTTTCCTATATAAAAGTATATATGCTTTGGAGAGCGCAAAATGAGTAAAAACATATTATTAAGTTTGCCAGAAGAACTGCACAAGAACGCTTCCCGCGTCGCAAAAGATATGGGCTATAAAAATGTTCAAGAACTGTGCCGCGAGGCCCTCCGCGCGTACATTGCCGGCCAGTCAAACTTTTTAGCTACGGCTATGGAAAAAGCACAGAAAGAGGCAAAAAAACTGCTTAAATAAGGATTTTAGCCCAAACTTCGCATCGCGCACCGCGAAACACTTATAAATCCAAATCCTAACCCTAATTTAAAATGGTACAGCGAGCAGGCGGATTTAGGGCAAAAACCAGGAGAACCTTATCCAAGCATCCGCGCAGCCGTGGAAAAATCTCACTCGCGAGGTTACTGCAGGAGTTCAAACAAGGCGACCGAGTCGCCATAGATATAGAGTCCGCAGTCCACAAGGGGATGCCGCATCCGAGATATGAAGGGCGCTCCGGCATCATAGTTGGAATACAGGGCAGGGTTTACAAAGTAGCAATCATGGATGGTGGCATCAGAAAAATATTTTTGTCAGATGCAGTTCATCTGAGGAAACTATAATGGAGCTAAAACTAATCGGCAAAGAACCGCTGCATCTGCCAGCGTTAGCAAAGGCACTGCAGGGCATCGGCAAAAAAGAAGAGCGCGCAGACATACAAAACAAAATTTTAGATTATGCTAAGGCAACGGCCAGATTAAAGGAAGACGCTGCAGAAAAGTTGCGGGAAGAATTGCAGGGATTAGACATCGCCACACTAACAGGCGAACACATCGTTCAAATCATAGATTTATTGCCGCAGGATCTTGGTGAGCTAAAATCAGTATTTTCCGGTTCAAAAACAAACCTAAATCCGGAGCAATTCCAAAGAATTGCAGATATTTGTAAAAAGTTTAAAAAAGAGTAAACGCAGAACGTCTCGCAAGTTTTAAGGTCGCTCAAATTTAGTTTAACTGTGTTATTTATGTTTGTTAGCGCCTATCTGCGAGGACGTTCTGCTCTAAATTTTGCCTCATTGAGGCAAGAATACAGCATTATTTACCTAATACGATAACTATACTGATATATAAAGCTTCCGTTCGCATCAATATATAGTTTTATATAATATGATATGTATGCCATAGCCGATAGTTTTATATTCTTAATCATACAAATAAAATAAGCAAAAGCGATGGTAACGATAAAAGCAAACGAAGCATGGAACAGACACATAGACAGCGGACAAAAGAAGAATATGCAGTTGTGCTCGACTATCTCAAGCACGGATACGCAGATGACCCCAGGCCGCTCCATCGCAAAGAGCCAATAGTACAGGCATTAGGAGAAGGTTCTTTCACACTTTTGGAACTTGTACCACAAGAAGGAATAGAGCTCAGGCCATTCGACCGTGTTTACATCGGCGAGGGCAAGCGGGACAAGATATCGTATATACGTGCGGCTTTATTCCCAAATAAGCTAACACAAACATCAAAAACTACTATGTCATCTGTAGTCGATCAAATTGTGTCCTCGAACGAAACAAAGTTTATTGACTTCATAAATAAATCTGGCCCGCTGTCCTTACGGGCACACCAGCTTGAGCTCCTGCCAGGCATTGGCAAAAGACACGCAGAAGAATTGATCACGGAAAGAGAAAAAGAGCCGTTCAAGAACTTCGAAGACGTAAAGAAGCGCGTGCCGGCAATCGCAGATATCAAGAAGATAATAATCAACAGACTGATGGATGAAATAGATGGGAAAGATAGATATAGATTGTTTGTTAGAGTGTAAAATTAAATCAAAGCGCCCTAACTGCTTCTTCGTATTTCAATTCTTCCAAAACTGTAAATGTTTCATAATCTTTTATTAGCTCTGGGAATTTTGTCCGCAATTCTTTAAGTATCGAGCTCAACTCACCAGGATTTCGCGAAACCAAATACAAAACATAATCCCACTTCCCAATTAAGCTAGCAACATAAATTATCAATGGATTATTTTTTACAAATCGTATGAATTCTTCTTCTACTCCGGGCTTCGCATTTTGCAGCCCAAGCAACACATAGCTTATCAAAGGAAAGCCAACCTTCGGCGGATTCAAAGTAAAATTAAATCCCAAAATAACCTCAGCTTTTATCATTTTGTCAATTCTATGCCG
>JAHFKX010000010.1 GCA_023245115.1 Candidatus Woesearchaeota archaeon | reverse complement strand
GCAATTTCAAACAAACCATCTACACTTGGCCCGTGGTTTAATCTCGCAGAACAGCAGATTAAAAAGAGCGGCGAGGAAGACGAGTTCAAGGATTTGATGGATATGATTGCGCGGTACAAAGAAGATATGGCCCGCAGCCCCATCACTCTTGAAGGCAAATCTTCCGGCGGGGAACTGCCGCCGAGTGAGTGAATGGGAAAATTACATAGTAAAAAAGTTCTTATGCAAAATAGTTTGGAGGGCATATTAAAAAACGCAGTTAAGTTTTTTAACAAGTTAGAAAAGTTTGCCGAAGATGAATGCACCGAATATGAAACACAAAAGCGTGAATTACAAAAAGATGGCAAAGACATAGGTAGTTTATTATATGCTGTAATCGAGATAGAACTGAGACAGGCCTACGCGCTTAGAAATAGTGCACAATATTATAAACGGCGATTTAGTGGTAAGCTAGCCGCTCGCAGTGCGCTCCGAGAATATGCGCGAGACGTTAGATTGTTTAAAAAATTATTAGATAAAAATGACAAAAAGTAAATTTAAGAGTCTGAGAGAATTGCTGGGTGTAAAGTCTAAACAACAGTCATTGACCGAACTTATAACAAGACTGTCGCTTGAAGAACGGCGGGCAGAAAAACAGATTAATCATTATAAACAAGGGCTTGATCGCGCATATGAGCGATTTAAGGAAGCACGAAGGACTGCTGCAGGCGAAAGAATACAAATGATATTATTTTATACATATCAACGCGCAGATATGTCTTGTACCGTCGCAAGCAATAAAAAAAGTTTTCTTAAAGAAGTACGTGAGCAAATCGAAAGGGAAGGAGATGTAAACGCAATCGCACTATTTGATCTACCAGCTTTGCCAATCGTGGTATATTTATTAGATGAAGAAAAAGAGCGAAAAGCATATGACGCGCTATGCGCAAGAGTAGACGCAGAGCTGGCAAGCGAGAAGGATGTCTGAAAATCTGGAAAGTATCGTTTCGAGCTATCTAAACGCGTTAAATAAAATAGAATAGTTAACAAAACAGTCAAAAGAAATTGCAGAAGCCGAAAAGAAAAAGCTCGTACCTATTTTTAAGCAATTTTATTCTACGGTAGATGAAATCCATTTAGCGCTTAATGAATTTAAAGCGAAAGGTACAATAGATAGCAATATGCCACATTTGGTTCAGTTTTTTTATTATATTGATATTATGTCAACTGTAACAAATAATATGATGGTGCTCATAGCATATGCAAAGGGCCATATTAGTTCTGATGAGTTTGTTAAGCAAGTAGGAGAATTACGTAATAAAATAGATAATTTGCTGAGAAAACTGCCAGATAGAAACCTTTAAATCTTTAACTGTTGAATTTTTCATTAGTGGTGTAAAATGGTTACCGCACTTGTTGCTGGATTGGGACTTGGTTCGCTTTGGAAGTATATTCAGTATGCTGATGGCCCAAGCTCTCTTGTTGTAAAGCTTGTGTATCGCGTTGCGTATAAAATGCCGCAGAAAATTGCGCGCATGGAAACCGTAGAGCTGCGCAAAGATCTTATTAATAAATTTGAGAGCATTATGCCTGTTGCTGAACTGCTAAACAGCAATGAAGTTGATATTAAACGCCATCTTGAAGTTCTCAAAAGCATGGTATCTGGCTACATCGTGAGTGATTTTACGAAACGCGCTAAAAATATGCACCAGGCAAAAGAAGCGCAAGAGAGGCAGCGCGATTTCGTTGCTGAGATGCACGAATATGCGCGGGTTTTACATAATAATCTGGCACTGTTAAACGTGCAGCGGGAGCGCGATGGCCACATTGATATTAGTAATCTTAAGGCAGCATCATCACTTGCAGAGCAAATGACAGTATTTTGGGATAGTGTTCCTACGACTGTGCTGAGCCCGCAGTACCAAACACCTGATCAGTTCCTGCGCACGACATTTAAATGGCCTGGCACGGCAGTCCAAAAAGATTTAGAGGAATGCCTTAGCGCACAGGAATCTGCACGCAGGACAAGCGAAAAAACTTCTGAGCCAACATTAAGTGTGAAAGCAAAAAGTTACATGTCTGGTGCGATGAGCAAGCTGAACCATCAAATTCCAGATTACTGGCCAGCAGGAAAAGTTCCAATTTTGGGCGCGCACTGGAGCTGGTGGGGCGGCGCTCCGGATAAAATACGGGCCGAGAAAGTCGATGATAAGCACAAATTATGGAAAATGCATGGTGCGTTGAATGGCAGCAACCTGCCGAGTAAAGTTGAAGTAGACTGTGTTTATATCAGCGAGGCGTTGACATATCTAACTCTCAAATTGCCAGGCGATGCGGCGATGACAGAATTTATCAGCAAGGTTGCCGGCGATGGCTACAAAATATCTGTTTTCGTTGCAGAAGGCGTGAGAGAAAACGTGGCTGGTTTTTTCAGAAATACGCATTTGGATAAGTCTGCGGTATTTTGCTACGATTTAAATAATGGCAGGCTAATTTATGATAACAATAATCCGATTGCAAGGCATTTTGCGCCTTATTTCTCCGGCGATAACCAAACACCCGATACCATGGATACGATGATTGCCAAAGTTGCAAAAGAAAAGG
Organism: Candidatus Woesearchaeota archaeon; assembly: GCA_023245115.1. Classification (GTDB taxonomy): domain Archaea; phylum Nanobdellota; class Nanobdellia; order UBA10117; family UBA10117; genus JACOYC01. The sequence goes on along the minus strand of JAHFKX010000010.1, from coordinate 12,786 downwards.
CCGGGCCAGAGCCAGATAGATTGTTTATCGAAGCAGATGATTTGAGGCCAATAATCGGCGAGGCACACTTGGATAATTTTGTTAGGGCAAAAGTCGGAGCCGGCAAGCTGAAGCCTCTGAAAAAAGGGACTCTTTCTGGCAGGTATTACGAAGTACTGGTGTGAGCAATATGAAACAGTGGAAACAAAGCGAAGATGAGGTTGCAAGGCTGGTAACGCAGAAGCGCGGCATATTTCACAGAGATAGTGTTCCGGCAGAAGATTATTGTGTGCGAGCCGTAAATTTGCACGAATTGTTAAAAGGTGAAGAGCTCAAGGCAAAATTATTTGGTGATCAGGATTTTGCTGTTGTGGACAGCGGGCCAGTTTCGCTCAAGTTTAATTTTTCTGTTACCACAAAAGATAGTTTTAAGCTCAATGGTGATTTGACGCTAACTTATGTTTTGCAAAATGAGGCCGCAGCTAATAATTTAATAGCATATGCATTGGGCGCCCTTTCAGTTCAAGGCAAGGAAGCCGTTCTGAAAAAAGATTTGGAAGGCATGCTCGCATCGCTAATTTTGGAAGCTGCTACGACAGAAGCTGCGGCAGTTAATGCCAGTGATTTATGTTTAAACAGGCGTCAGGAATTTTACGCTGGCCTGAAGGCACAGTTATCGCTTGAGCGTTATGGCCTTGGAAAATGTGAGCTGGTTTGCGATTGGTCTGGTGAGTTCCTGGATTTAGAGAGATACAAAGCTATTACAGAATTGCAACAGAGGTTAAGGGATGCAGACACGGCCGCAGCACGTAATGATCTTTCATCGCAAATAGGTTTGTTTGAGCTTAAAAAAAGAATTGTAGAGCTACGCGCAAGAACGCAAGAAGAACTTTTGGCCGCTGAGCGTGCGAGAGTAGATTCATTTTTTGCACAAAGAAAAGCTGAACAGGATTTGGAAATAGCAAAAAAGAGAGGCGAACAGGGCTTAGAGATTGAGAAGAAAAAAGAAGAGCAAGACCTTTATATACATAAAAGAAAAGAAGAGCAGGCCTTAGAGTTAGAACGAATCGAGCGCGAGACAACCGCCAAGATTAGTGAGTATCGCGAGAGAACATTCGTATTAGAGAAAGAACTTCAAGTAAGAGATAGAGAAATTTTGCTTGCGAGGTCGCGACCAGAATCTACTATTGCTGCGCCGGCCGGTGAAGACATTAATAATGCGCTGCGGGATTTGGTGGCTGTTTTAAATAAGTTACTAAGTGCACAAGGTATTAAACAAATAAAATCGCCGCAGATTTCTGAGATAGAAGAAAAGGTTAATAAGTACGAATCAAAGGCAGGTCCACTTCTACCTGAGCTTTATTTGCGTTTGGGTAATTTGGCCTATTCTGACCGTAAGCTACAAACTGCATTGCGTTGGTACGATAAATTAATTGGCGTAAATCCGCGAAGTGAATTTGGGTGGAATAATAAAGGTGCTGTTTTAGATGACATCGGCAATACGGCCGAGGCGTTGCGATGCTATGACTGTGCATTAGAAATACGACCGGAGTTTTCAGAGGCTTTAAACAATAAGGCAGTTTCGCTTTATCGACGCGGCGATATTGGTGGATCTCGAATGCTCCTTAAACGGGCAGTTGAGTTAGATTTAGGCAAAAGCCAAATTAGTTATAATCTCGCAGTTGTTGATTTTAAACTCGGTAAGCGCGAGGATGCCAGAGCGCGTTTAGAGAACATAGTTCATCATGGCGAAGCAAATGCTGCAACATATGTCGCTTTGGGTGATTTACAAGTTGCTGAGAAAAATTATCATAAAGCAGATGAATATTATTCTAAAGCTGTGATGCTTTCACCAGGCAACAAAACAATTTGGTTGAGACGTTTAACTACATTTTTATCTACGGGAGATACAGAAGGTGTGAATTATTGCATGGCCATTATGTCAGATTCAACGTCAAGTAAATTAGCACTGGCTGTTATGAGGCCGCGAAATGTCAAATAGTTCTTCTGACGAGAATCACGTATTAACGTATCTGAGCAGTGTGTTTATACCTTGTCTTATGGGCCAAAATAACTTTAAACTAGGGCGACCGAAAGCTTTTTAGGTGTTTTGCTACTATAATTGAGTAAAGGTGTTGAAATGGGTGGAAAAACTGAATTAGAAAAAATTGTTAGTGAAGTTAAAGAACAGGTTACTCCTGCGGAAAAGCAGTTACTTCCATGGATGGCGCTGCTTAGAACCGGACTTGGCGAAGATGCTATTGTCAAAGAAATACCCGATGATATGAAGACTGCTTTAAGTCTTGATAAGCTATATGCGCTTTTTTTGGAGCAAGCCGGCCAAGACCCAGACGATAGGCGGGTTATGAACGATATACAGACATTAGTGGGCGGCATAGACAAAGCGAGTGAGTCGCCATATTTGAGAGTTGACGGTAATAATGTAGCTTGTAAGTTGGGTTCGGCTGGGCAGGTAGAAGTGCCGCAAAATGTGTCGTTGGCACAGTTTGGTACCGTAGTCGCGATGAATAGGGACCCGACGCAAAAGTTCGTCTTATATAAAATTGAGGCTACCAAAGGACCGAAGGTTGGGTATGTTAAAATACCAGATTGATGGTTTACCACGGACGCAGTTAGTTGATATATTCACCGAATCCACGGTGATATTAGTTGAGGGTAGGCTTTTTCATTTAAGTTCAGATGTGCCGGTTGGCGCGGATTTCGCCAGATTTGTTGGTAAAAATTATGCAATAGTGCCCGGCGATGACCTAAGCGAAATAGAAGATTTATACGCTAGGCAGAATGCTACTGAGTTGTTTCAGTGGCGCCAGAGATTTATTAGTCAAGTGCTTGCTGACCTGCCGGCAAATGCGCCAGTGGTGCCAGAACCACCAGAGGTCCAAAGAGATCCGGTTCTGAAATTCATAGTTAGCAGTTTGATACCGTACATTTTGGAAAAGAAGGATACTTTTGTGAATGGCGTTGAGAAAAAGCTTGCGGATAGACTTCACATTAAGCTGCAGAATGGAGACAAAGAAAGAAATGAAAAAAACAATGTAGATCTGCCATCTGCATCAGAAGTTATAGGCAGCTTGGCAAATAAGCTCAACGAAGATTTTTTAACTTTACGTGAATTTTTAGACGAAGGTTGTAGCGCGTACGCAAAGGCACTTAGCAGCAGATTTTTGTTAATTAGTAATGGCATGTGCTTTAATTTAGTTAGTAGTACTATCGACCAAAAGGGCGATTTTGTCAGGTTTAGCAATAATACTTACGCAACTAATCTGGCCCGTGGTGTTTCAGTTATGGATTTGGAAAGAAAAGTACAGGATAATATTTATTTAAAGCAGGCCGCTTTAGCCATAAAACAAGATAAAGAGATTGGTGCCAGATTACTACGGGCCAAGCTTAAAAAAGATGGCATATACAAAAGCGTTTTCAAAAATCCACTTGCAGAGGCTGATGGGCAAAGTTATGATATTCCCGGGACAGATTTTGGCGTGCACGTCCGCGATAAGTCAGACACTGGCGCTAAATATTATATTTACATAAAAATACCACCATGTGCTGTGCCGGCAACTAATGTAACAATGCGCATTCCAAATTTGTTTTACAAAATGAATCCGATGCATGCAGCTATACCACTAAAATTTGATTCCGGGGACATAGTGTTAAAGGAGTTGTGCGTAATGGAGCCCAAATCGAATCACCAAGCGCTCGATTTAAAGGAACGACAGTATGATGGCTTGTGCATTTGGGAGTTTAGGCATTCTCCAATTGGTGAAGGGCCAGCCTTGAATGCATATGGTGGAAAAAATATGAGTACTGAGGCGCGCATAATTAACATATTGCATGATAGAGTAGAGCCAGCAATGGTAATGTCCGTTGGGCCAGGCCATGCACGGCCACGCACATTTTATCGTAGCCAGGAAATTACTTTGGAAGAAGCAAGGGCACAGGGCTTGGAGGTGGCAATATAAGATGGGGACAGATGCAGGTGAAAAAGCGTTCGAAGCGCAGTTTAGACGTAAGTTCAAAGGTGACGAAAAATGCAGTAGCATTTTATTGCCAACGACATATAAGATTACGCGTGGCGCGTGGGAGAAGGCAAATCGTCTTGGTGCCATAGCATATAACGCAACGGATGCTGTGTTTGGGAAAGGTACAGAAACCATGGGCCTTTTGCTTGGTTCTAAAGATTCCGATGATAATGTCATAAGAGATATTTGTCCGATTAAACATCACGCAAAAGAGCTTCATGCGCACGCAGCAAATGATTTTACAGACGGAGTGCGCGCGTACATCGGCGGGGGTTATAGAGTTATTGGTATTTTTCATACACATCCATTTTCAGGCCCAATGGTACCGCATTCAAGTATAGACATTCCAAACCTAAGCGATATAATTTTTCCGCAGGTTGCAGGCCATACATTTTATCACGCTAAAAATGAAGTAAGATTGTTAAGCCCGCCAATAAAAATAGATGCGACTAATAGTCCAGATGGTGCGTTGCTGCAGATTAGCGAAACAGCTGGCAAGCATAATTTCAGAATGTGGTTGCCCGGATGCCAAATAAATACTAGCGGACTGGAAGAGAAGATAGTCGAGTTCGATATGTTATATGATAAGCTGAATGAAATTGGTTATGCGCTTAGCCTTATATTAAATTTAAACCATGAATATGAACTCATAATGGCATATGCTGCGAGAGGCAGCGATAACGAGCTGGTAAAAACTAGTTTCAAAATGAGTAAAATGGCATTAGAGGTAATAGACGTTGAAAATGATATAACTTTTACGACAGAAGAGTTATTGGCCACAGTCAGCGAGAATATTGTTGAGTTGGGCGGAAGAGCTCTTTCTATTAAGACGGACCAAAAAGTTCATCCCCAAATTCAGCCAAAGCGCGGCTCAAAGCCTAAAACGGAAAAGAGGCCACGCGCGGTATTATCACGCGATGGTTTTAATATCCAAGGTTGAATATGGATAGGCTAGATAGGCAAAAGCGCATTCCAGGTTGGAAACAGGAGATGCTAGCTAATGCACACATCGTGGTGCTTGGTGCTGGTCAGTTAGCAAATTGTATTGGGGGCGGTTGTTCTGGTTTGGGCATAGGCAATGTAACTTTCATTGGTGATGGAATAGTATCTGGACAAGGCATTGAAAGGGCCAGTGAGGGATTTTTATTTTTTGAGGCAGAAAAAGGCGATAGCAAAGTAAAAACTATTGCTAAGCTTGTTAGAAAAATAAGTCTCGGCGACACAAAGGCCATTGGAATAGATGCCCCGCTCGATAAATCTGCTTTAAGTTATGTTAAGAGACCGGATGTAATCATTGACTCAACGAATAGCCAAACTTCAAAATACTTTGCACATGAATATTGCACGAGAAATAATGTTTTATTCATAAGTGCATCAACGAGTGAAACAAAATGTTCCATTCGCATATTTAATAAATTTTCCGGCAAGTCTCTGGAAGACAAGCTTGCACATAAACTTAGCATATCTGATACAGATTTAATGCCTGAGGTCTATGAAAGCCTGCCTCAGGGGAATGCAATGAGCGGTCTAACAGCAGGCGTAGTGCTAGGCGAGCTTAGACATATTTTAATGCCTCTGAGTGGCGATGGCAAGCCAGTTCGCTCAATCGATTATGATTGCCTCTCCGATGAACGTACGCAGCTTACTGGTCCAAACCAAAGCTCACATAATAGGTTCGATGATAAAACTATTTTGTTAATTGGTGCTGGTGCCATAGGCAATTATGCGGCTTTGTGGGCCAGCCTTACGGGGGCGCGCCTCATAATCGCGGATGGCGATACCGTTGATCATACAAATTTGAATCGACAGGTATTATATTACGGGTCAGTCGATCGTCCAAAGGCATCTTCACTTGCAGCTATGCTGGGTAAAATAACTAAGAGAAAAATTGGCTATAGTATTGGGTACGTTGATGATCGTTGTATTGATTTAATTGAACGTACTTCGCCAGATCTTATTATCGCTGGTGTAGACAGGGACGAAGTAAGGCTGAGAATAAATAATCTTGTAATAAAATCTGGTATGGACATACCATTAATTGATACGGCTTCGTCTAAGTCTGGCGGGGAAGCATATTTTTCAGTTCCAGGAAAGACAACATGCATACGACATCAAAAATGGGGTTTTGGTACGGATAGTATGCTCTATGAAAAAGTAAAAGAAGATCGCCGCTTAATTGCCGAGAGAAAGGCAAAAAATCAAGGCCATGGCTGCGCATACGAGGCAGATTCCAGTGTGATTATGTCAAACCTCGCAGCAGGTAGCCTTGCAATTGCTGAAGGTGCGCATATTTTGGCTCAATCCGGTAGGTTTGTTAAGGGTTGCGTAGTGTATGCGCCATGGCAGGTATATAGGCTCGAATATAATGAGCTAAATTTTTCAAGAGCAAGAGAATGCCACTCACACAATTGCGTATTGCCATTGGATAACCTATGACAGATATAGAAAGAAAGATGAAAGAATTACTGGAGATGCGAGCAGGTAGAACTGCTCCGCCCGAGGCCATATTAGCAGAAGGCGGTGAGCTTCCGATATCTGAGCCCGATGTAGAGAGAAAATTGTCAGAGGCGTTGGCAAAGCGCGCTAAGCCAAGTCCATTGATACAACAACAGCCACCGATTAATAAAGATGCCATAGATCGTATACTTAATGACCTGCGCCGCGAGAGAGCAGATAATGTTCCAGATGGCGTTGCGGCTGGATCTGTTAAGAAAGTGGCCGCTGAATCAGCACCACAACCTTTGTTAGATGCGTCAGTAAAAGCTGAGTCACCTTTAGAAAAAAAAATTGCCCAAGCCTTTGATAAAAGTAAGGTGTTCATACCTGAAAAAGCAGACGAACCACCACAAAAAATTTCTAAAGAATCTATTTTAAATGAAATTGCAAAAAATTTGCCTGCAGATCAGCCGGGGCAGGGTGAAAAAGCCGCAGAACTATTTCGTGAATTGGATGCAGGGTTTGACAGGGCAGTTCAGGCTGCAAAATTTGTTGCGGGCGGGGATTTAGTTTATAATGTTTCGCAAGTTAGTAATGGTCTGCTTGCAAGGCTTGATGTCGATAACATAAGCCCGCCATATGCGTTGTTATTACAAGGGTTTTGGTCAAACCTTTCGTCAGATATTGTGTCAAATTATATAAAGAAAAAGCATTTTAGTCCAAATGTATTGAAGCGCATAATATTACTCGATTTACTAACTCCAAACTTTTCACCTGCTGAAGTTGCATCTGTAGATGTTCTTTTGGAGCGCCCGCTCGAATATGCTGTTGCGTACATGACGTTATTTATGCCAAGTACGCTGATAATGTCATCACAGGATACACAGTTTAGGATTACAAAATCAAGCAATGTTTTACAACAAGAAAATGTTCAGGAAGGAATGAAAACAATACTTTATGAAATGATTCAAGATTATCGAAGTAGAACGCTAATGAGGACTGTTTCAACAACTGGTGAAGTGAAACAAATTATGGCTATAGATGAAATGCTTAAGTATTTGAGCCACAGAGGCATAGATATAGCGCATAGTAAGTTTGTTAATGGCCGCGTGTCACAAATCTATCAGGAATTGTCTGGCCAAATTAAGGTGCTAATAAATGATACAACTAATACTAATAAAAATCAAAAGTTGGAAGACGTACTTGCCATGGCAAATTTCTACGAAAGTGTTGGCAATATTACTCGTGCGAGCGCATGTTATATGCAGCTTGTTAAAAGACAACCTGGTGATGAATTAATAATAGCTGAGTTTGGAACTTTTTTAAACAGAAATGGTTTTTTCGAAGACGAACTCAGGCTGTATGATGAGTTTTTGCGCAGTTCACCAAACTCGCCAGACGTATTATCTGCGAGAAGTAAGGTTTTGCTGAAAGTTAGCCAAAATAAGAATTATTTTATTAGGGCAGTTAATAGTGTCGTGGCCTGGAAGGATAAACGAAATGCCACAAAGGCGTATAAAGATAAAGCGCAAACTTATTTGACTCTTGAGAAAATTTTGGAAACCGCTTTGTACGACACAGCTATTAAGGCAGACTTAGCGCCAATGTTAGATATAGTTCGAAGTAAAGGCTTTTTGCCAGATATAATATATGATATTTCGATTGTTTTAAAAAATAAAAATTTAAAGCAAGATGCGCTCTCAGTTTTGCGATTTCTGAGTGAGCGTGAGCCAAAAAATCAGCAAGCGCTTTATCTTGCTGGAACGCTTTCCTTTGAACTCGGAAAACATGAAGATGTTGTAAAATATTTTAGCAGACTTAAAATTAAAATAGGTGATGCGGAGAACTTGCTTGGACAGTCTAATTTTCATATTAAAAAGTTCAGGGCGTCCATTAGATATTTTGATAATTGGCTGAAAAAAAATCCTGCAGATGTAAATGCATTAAAATTGCGTGCCTTTGCGCATTTGAATATGAAAAATATCGACGAGGCCATATCTGATTTTAGGCACGTTCGTACAATTGCGAAGGATAACGGTGAAATAGCTTTTTTGCTTGGTGAACTTTATTATGGTAAGAAAAGTGGTCATTCATATGCTAAAGACTATTTTCAAATAGCCGCAGATGCAGGTTTCAAAAAAATAGAATCGCTTATTAAGTTGGCTCAGTGCTGGTCGAAAATGAAGGTTTATGGAAGTTCATTAGACGCGGCTAACGCTGCACTCGGTATAGATATGAATAATACAGAGGCATTAATGTTAAAGTGTCGTGCATTGTGCGAGCTGGAAAGGGATGACGAATTAGAAGTTTGTTGTAATAGTTTTTTAGCGCAGCAGCCAGATAATGCGGATATAAATAACATGCGCAGTGCAGCCATGGAGCGAAACATGAAAAGAGCCGCAGCCAGTGGGGATTTTGTTACGGCCGAAAAGAAAGCCACAGATTTGATGCACAGTTCTAGCAATCCATCAGAAATAACGCAAAAAGTCCTTATAAGCACACTTTTAGAAAAAGGCACAAAAGGTGATCTTGAAAAGCTTATTGCAACCGCGGATGGCATGTTAAAATCTAATCCAAATAGTAATTTTGCATTATATCATAAGTCTGTTGCGTTGCGCAGACTTGGAAATATGCCTGAAGCGCGGCAGATGCTTGATAAATTACTAAGGTACTATCCTAACGATACTGCGGCCATGAAAGAATTGGCACAAATATTATTGGCGGAGCAGGATAACATAACTGCAGAAGAAGACAGGGATTATGCTCGCGCATTAAACGTGTTAATGCGATTTATGCATTTGAAGCAAAATGATCCGCAAGTGCTAAGAGATATCTCAACTATACATTATTTGCGAGGCAGCTACGAGCAGGCATTGGATTATATAACACGAGCAGAGCAGTATGGTAAAGACAGCCGCATACAGTCAAATAAAGCTTTTATTTTATTTAAAATGAAACGGTTAGATGATGCTGCAAAATCTGCGGAGCGGGCCATACAATTAGGTGCGACCACCGATTTAATATTTTTGTTACGTGGTCAAATTGCTAAAACAGCGAATAAACTTGAGGAAGCAATTTCATTTTATGAATATGCTTTAAAGAACGCGCGAGAACCACGTGATGAAATAACAATACCTTATGCGGAAGTTGCAATTGGGTTAGGGCGGTTTCAGGACGCAATTGCTAGCCTCGATAATTTACTCAACATTAATAGCGAAATTCCCAGGGCGTTGGCATTGCGGGGCGAGGCTAATTTTGGCGTAGGAAAAAGGCAAGAGGCTTTTGATGACTATAAAAAATCTATTGAGTTACAAGATAATGTCGGTGTGCGCCAAAAAATTGCACAAATATTGTACGAAGATAAAAATTATTCCAATGTGATAAGCATACTATCTGACTGCGCGCTGCAAACAAAAGATAATAAACTTTTGGAATTATTACTTAATTCATATATTAATTCTGATAGGCAAGGCGATCAGTTGGCACAATCTTTAGCTAGCTTAGTATTGTCTCGCCCCGGTCCGGTCGATTTGAAAAGTCTGGCTTGCGAGATAGAAGCAGATGCAAGTAAAGACTTCAGCGCAAGAATTTCAACATACGAACGGGCTGTTAAATTATCGGCGCGTCCTAGTGTGTGTATGAAACTTGCACGTGCGTATGTAAAAGTTGGTAAGGTTGATAGGGCCGTTGATTTGTGTAATAAAATAATTTCAGAGAGCGGGCAAAATGATTTTATTGATGAAGCAACAAAATTCAAAAATGAGTTAGTACTAGAGGGCAGATTAGCTAAGCTGTCAACTGATGCAGATAAGAATTTACGTTCGCGTAATTATGGCGTAGCCATAAAATTATATGACGAAGTATTAGCTGTTAAGCCAAATAAAGATATTTTAGCTAAAAAAGCGGAAGCAGAAAAAGCAGATGGCAGAGTGTCTGCAGCTATTTCAACATTATGTTCTATTGTTAGTGAGTGGAAAGATACTGATGCGGCGTTGAATGCTGCCGGTCTGTCATATGGAGTTTGCGAATATGAGCGAGCATTGGAACTTTACGATTTTGTCTTGAAAAGCCAGCCCGATAATACCGGGGCAGTTATTGGTAAAAGTAATGTTCTGTTTATGCTGGACGACCCGAACGGAGCACTTGAACTTTTGACAAATTACAGCGGAAAAAATAGATCAGATTCTATAGTTTGGTCAGGCATTGGTTTGGCGTTTTTTGAATTAGGCATAAAAAAAGAGGCAGCTGGTGAAGTAGATATTGGTCTGCTGGAAAAAGCCGTAGCAGCATATGATAGCGCGCTGAGCGTGGACGCTAGGTGTGGCGTGGCAATCATAAATAAGGGAAGCGTTTTGATGGCTTTGAAGAGGTTTGACGAAGCAATACGGTGCTATACTACAGCATCACAGTTAAATCTGGATAATGCCAGTACAGTTACAGTTAATGCGTTGATTGGCTTGTCAGAAGCGTTCTATGAAAAAGGCGATTATGATATCGCACTGCAGTATATTAACAAGGCAGGTGGTTTAGAACCACAAAACCGTTATGTTAAAACACACAAAATTAAGGTTTTCGAAAGATTAAAAAGATATTCGGATGCAGCAGTAATATATAATGAAATGGGAGATGGTTCATAATGCCGCCAAGATTGCTTCCGGATGGTAGGAAAATGCCAGAACAGACTGGCAGTCCGCAGTTAAGAATAGATCCGCAGCCAATAATTCAAAAACTTACTGAAGAAAATCAAGATGTAAAGCGTAAGTTAATTGCAGCACAGACCGAGCTTAATAATTTGAGTGGTAGATTTTCAGAATTTGAAAAAGCATCTAGCAACGTGCTAATACAACAAGTATCTGGCGTCGATATTTTCGATGCGCAAAATATTATAGTGCACGTAAAGCTACTCGATGGCCAGATTTTTTCGCTAATGGTTACTTATGCTGGCCACGGCGACACAAAGATTCACTATTATGACCCTGCTAATAATAAAATTAACGAACCGTATAAAACTAATCCTGCAACGATGTTAGTGTTATATCACAGTATTTCCGAAGCAATATTACGGTATGCCTCTTCTGCACAGGAAAATGCCGCACTTGTTTCTGAATTGAGTAGCACTAAAAGCCAGCTTGAAACAAGGCTGAGTGAACTTAATATGCGCGTAGAAGAGTCAAAACATATTGCTGTGTCTGATTCTAAAAAAGTTGAAGAGGTAGTTTCACAGCATAAAGAAATAGAAAAGCAGCTACGTGCTAGTGCTGAGGCGCAGAAACAAGAAAGTTTGGTAATGCTAGGCGAAAGCAAATCGAAAATTTCACACTTAGAAACCATACTTGGCCTCGCAAGCCGAGTCCAGCTAGAAAGAAACGGTTTTTTTATTGAGTATGAGCAGGACGGCAGGAAAACTAAACTACAAATTAATGAAGATGGTATTTACGAAGAAGAAAGCGATGGGTTTAATGTTTTGCCGGAAGGCGATTCGCGATATGAGTTGTTTAAATTATTTGGCAAGCATTATGCGGTATTTGCCAGCGTACTGAAAAAACAGGAAGATGATTTATCGCAGCGTCTTTCTGCGATTACAGAAAAAGAGTTAGAGCTGTTGCGTGCCATGAATGTTGAAGAGGGAAAATTAAATGTAACAGATTATGCAAGCCCGTACGAAGCTGCATTTGGTCTATTTGGCATACTTCAAACAACTACCGTTGCTAGGCAGCAGTCCCGTGCGAAGTTTATGAGTGGCATTCACACTGCTATGGAAAAGCTTGCTTCTGATGCGGGCATTAAGCAGATTTTGCCGGATTTTGAAAAACAGTGGGGGGCTAATTCGCTGGCTGCAGTTGAATACGTGCTGGCCGCGCTGCCAAAAAATGCCAAGCCAATGTCATATGACGCAGCTAACCTGTTAAGAAACCTTGCAGAGCGCGTAGAACCAAACTTTGTTGGAGAATTAAATAATTTTAGTGGTGATGAGTTACTAAAAATAGCAGTTAAATCTATTATGAGCTTTATTAAGTCCAGTAGTGAAGAGGCGGTTGAACTTAAAAACCAAAATATTATAATTCAAAAATCATGGGCAGATTATATTTCAAAACTGTCTGGCTCGAAAATAGATGTTGGTGTTTTAGAAAATAATAATGCGGGGCAGTTACAGAATTTATTAGCAGAAGCCATAAAAACTAAGCAGATGCGAGCCAGGCTCAGCATTATTATGGAAATATTTGAGAATATGCCTGCCGGTTATGCTAGCGCAGATGAAATTCCTAATGTTGAAGCCGGATTAAACCGTTTAGCAGCTGGCCTTAAACAGTTGGCCAGCGATGCTCAGACA
>JAHFKX010000052.1 GCA_023245115.1 Candidatus Woesearchaeota archaeon | reverse complement strand
CGGAGGCAAATAATGGCCTTTGACTTTTCAGCCATTACGCGTTTTTTTCCGGAAGTTATAAGACCAACTGAGAAAAGGTTGCCGTTTAAAACAAAATTAATCTGGACTGGCCTCGTGATGATTGTCTTTTTTGTCTTGGGTTTTATCCCGCTGGCAGGTCTTGGACAAAACTCACTCCAGCAATTTACACAGCTTTCAATTATTCTCGGTGCTTCCTTTGGCTCAGTGATTAGCCTTGGCATAGGGCCGATAGTTACTGCTTCAATAGTATTGCAGCTTTTGGTCGGTTCTGGTATGTTTGGCATAGATATGACAAATCCAGTTGGCCGTAAGAAATTTGCGGCGATTCAAAAAATTGCTACATTGTTTTTTATTGCATTCGAGTCTGCAGTTTTTGTATTTGCGGGTGGCCTTGCACCGCCTGCTGAATTTGCAGGCACATCAAGATTTTTTACTATGCAACTCCTGCTCATAGGCCAGTTGTTCTTGGGCGGGTATCTGATAACACTCATGGATGAAGTGGCGCTTAAATGGGGTTTTGGTTCTGGTGTTTCGCTGTTTATAGCAGGTGGTGTTGCACAGCAGATATTCGTACGTGCATTCAATCCGTTGCCATCACCAACAAACCCGGACGTGCCAGTTGGCCAGATACCATTCTTGTTTAAGGCTTTGGGAATTGGTGATATAACCGGTGCATCAATCGCTGTTGCGGCAATCGTTACTACAATAGTGGTTTTCCTTGTTGCAGTTTATGCACAGTCTATGAAAGTTGAAATTCCACTGAGCTTTGGCCGTGTCAGGGGCTTTGGCATGCGCTGGCCGCTGAAATTTATTTACACATCAAATATACCAGTTATACTTATTGCAGCCTTAATGGCAAACCTGCAGTTGTGGGCTAGGCTGCTTGAAAGCGCAGGCAGGCCAATTCTTGGAACTTTCTCCGGAAACGTGCCGGCAACCGGTTTGGTATTCTGGACACATTCGCCGAACATACTTGGTGCACTGATAACCGGCAGCACAACATCGACAATGTTGTTGCAAGCCGTAGCATACATGAGTTTTATGATATTTGGTTCAATTTTGTTTTCAGTAATGTGGGTGAAGACTTCAAACATGGACGCAGCCTCTCAGGCAAAGCAAATACTGGCGTCTGGCCTGCAGATTCCTGGCTTTAGGCGCGACCCACGAGTCCTCGAGTCAATTTTAAATAGGTACATACCTGCATTGACTGTGATGGGCGGTGCGCTCGTTGGATTCCTAGCTGCGTTTGCAGATCTTGGGGATGCGCTGAGCAGGGGCACAGGCATATTACTTACAGTTATGATAGTGTACAAATTGTACGAAGACATTGCAAAACAGCACGCATTCGAGATGCACCCCGCGTTGAGAAAAGTAATCGCACCGGATTAAAATGAGTGAACTAAAATTAAGTACGGCCATGGGCCGTACACAGGGGATATCAGGAAGTCGCCACAAACTGAAAGGGGGCAGAGCCCCCTTGCGGTTCGGCTTTGAGATGCACCCAGCTTTGAAAAAAGTAATAGCGCCAGATTAATGAGATTAATAAAAATGGCAAATATGACAGAGGTAACAAATACAACGGCAGCCAACTTAGTACATGCAGCCCCACACCTGTTCGGAATTCCGCCGATTATTTTGATAATTATTGTGGCAATAGTATTGTCATTTACAAGTATGCTCGTCACAAAGTATTTTACTGACCAGGCAATGATGCGGCAGATTCGCGAGGACATTAAAAAGTATCAGGACCAGATAAAGGCCAGCAAGGACAATCCACAGAAAGCACTTGAGTTGCAAAACAAAATAATGGAACTTAACTCGAAACTCATGCCACAGGCATTTCGGCCAATGATAATCACAATAATTCCGTTTTTGATAATATTTAATCTGCTTTACAAAGTGTTTAATAATTCTATAGTAATACCGCTTCCGTTCAATTTTTTCGGAAAACCATATTTGGGATTCGTTGGGACGTACATTATCTTTTCACTTATATTCACAACTATTTTTAAAAAGCTTTTAAAGGTAGTTTAGTCGAGTTTGAACATGGTATTCGAAACAAGGGGGAAACCCCGCAAGTCATTCAGTCTGAAGAAAATTAGAGTTAGAGTGCCAAGCTCAGATACAGTTACACATTATACCTACGGCAAGCCTTCGAAGCCAAAATGCGGCATTTGTGGCGCAGAGTTGCACGGCGTTATCAGGGGCCGCCCGTCAGAAGTAAGGAAACGCGCAAAATCAGAGCGAAGGCCGGAAAGGCCATTCGGCGGAGTATTGTGCTCCGCATGCACGCGTAAGATTGTAATGTTGCGGGTACAATTAAAGTTCAACGAAATCAGGCCTGAGGAAATCCCAATTTCATTAAGGAGCTATGTTTGAAAATGGTTGCTGAATTAGGAAGATTAGCTGTTAAAATCGCTGGAAGGGATGCAGGTAAAGAATGTGTCGTAGTCCAAGTTGTTGACAAAAACTTTGTTCTAGTCGATGGCAATACGCGCAGAAGGAAGTGTAACGTAGACCATTTGCAGTTCCTGGGCCAAAAAGCGAATATAAAAGAAGGGGCCAGCCACGATGAAGTTGCCAAGGCGCTGCAATCCCTCGGAGTAAAGGTTTTGCCGAAGGCACTTGCAAAGCAAAAAACAGCCAAGGCACCAGCGAAAGAAGAAAAGCTAGCAGTTAAAGAAGCAAAGCCTGCCGCAAAGAAAGTTGCTAAGCCCAAAAGCAAATAGTTATGCAAGCTAGCATAATTAAAATTCCGTTTGATAAATGTATTGTTGAGCAAGCCCGCAGAGGGGCTGCGCTAGGGCCGGGTGCGATTCAAAATGAGGCAGAGAGTTTATTTTTATTTCCCAAAGCCAGTTGGTTACAAGTAAAGGAAACAAATGATTTTGCTGCGATGCACAAAGAAGTCGAATCAACCGCATCAGCAGAATATAAAAAAAAGAATTTTGTTATTGGCCTTGGCGGCGACCACTCTGTTTCTTATGGTTTAATGAAAGCGTTTGCGAAGAAATTTCCAAAAAAATCCGGGCTGATTTACTTTGATGCACACTTTGACTGCCAAGATGATTTCCTGCCGCCAACGCATGAAGATGTTTTGCGGACAGTTGTGAATGAAAAACTTTTTGGAAAAAACATCTTGCACATCGGGGCGAGAAACTTCACAGATAAAGAGCAAAAATTTATTACTGGAAAAATGTGGTTTAATCTTGCCGATATGTTTTATGCAGAAAATGCGCCAAAAGCAGTTCTAAGCTACATAAAAGATTTTGCAAAAACTGTTGATAATATCTATATCTCAATTGACATTGACGTAATCGATCCCGCCTTTGCGCCTGGCACTGGCTGGCCAGAGCCTGCCGGAGTGCTGCCGCAGCATCTATTATATTTGCTGAATTTTTTAAAGGCCACCAAGAAAGTCCGCGGGTTTGACATTGTTGAAGTTTCGCCGCCGAAGGATGTGAATAATACTACTGCAAGATTAGCAGCAAGAGTGTTGTTAGAACTGCTAAAATAATATTTTAGTGTGTTAGAAATTCCGCCGAAGGCGGAGTAGGGGAGGGTCAAGGAAGACCCTCAAACTGGGGAGGGGAATACCTTCCCCTCCGCGGTTCGGGCAGCAAGGCTTTTATTAGAACTAATTAAGTAAAGCATATGCACCAGCTTCCATTCGAGCAAGTCAAGCGCAAATTATTATTCAAGCGTAAAGTAGTTATTCGCGACCTTGCCCCTCGGACTGCTGAACAGCTTCTTGCGTTTGGCATAATCAACGTGGACAAGCCGTCTGGCCCGAAGTCAATCCACGTCGTGAACGAAGTCCGCGCGATTACTGGCCAGCCCAAGTGCGGTCACGCCGGTACGCTTGATCCCATCACCACTGGCGTGCTGCCAGTCGGCCTCGGCAAGGCGCTTAAAGTTCTACCTGTTCTTTCAATTGCCGGCAAAGTATACGGCACAACGATGAAATTGCATGGCGAAGTCAGCCGCGACAGGCTGGAAGAGGCGTTTAAGAAATTTACGGGCAAGATTATTCAAACACCACCAAGAATTTCCGCAGTCGCCCGCCGTCCCAGAGAAAGAGAGATTTATTGGGCCGAAATCCTCGATGTTCGAGATCGCGTAGTAGTTTTTGAGATGGGTTGCCAGCACGGCACTTACGTCAGAAAATGGGTTCATGATTTAGGGCAAGATTTAGGAATTGGTGCGCATATGTTTGCGCTGGTTAGATTGCAGGCTGGCCCGCTCAAGCTTGCTGGCGCAGTGAGTTTGAAGGAATTAAAAGAAAATTTTGAAAAATACAAAGAAACAAGGCGCGATAAATATATTCAAGAAGTTGTTTTGCCGCCAGAGGAATGTGTTGGGCACTTGCCTGCGGTTTATGTAGATGACGGCACGCTTGATTATCTGAAGCATGGCTCGCCAGTCTTCGCCCCGGGAATTGTGGCAGTCACGTCAGAATTAAAGAAACTTGATGTGGTAGGAATTTTTGACACAAAGTCAAACCTGCTGGCAATCGGAATTGCGGAGATGGACGCAGAGGAAATTCTGGAAGCCAAGAAGGGGCTGGCGATTAAGACTGATTTTGTGGTGGTTTAGAAAGTTATTAAAGTCTTTCTGTTTACTCTGACATATGTTTCAAATAGCACACACATACATCGCGTCGCAGGCACTGGATACAGAAGATCCACACATAATTGTTGGTGCAATTATCCCAGATGCAAGTATCAGTGGCTGGCGTACTTATATTAGTGCAGTTCTAAATCCGCAGCCCACAGATACAAGCGGCATAACTTTTCAGGATATGCATCCCGTACTTCGGGCAAGGTCGCTTGCAAGGCACATAAATAAGAATGTTGCGCTTGGCGTATTAACACATTCTGCAGTTGATGTCATAAGCCACGGTGGCGATGATATATCGCGGGATAAGTACGATTGGCGTAATCCAAAGGCGTTTTCATTCGGCGGCGAGAGAAGTTGGTGGGCAAGGCGATTTCCAAAACTGGAACCAAAAAACTATTCGCGTGGAATGATGATGCACAATTTTGCAGAAGTTATGCTGGATTGCTATGTTGCGCAAACACACCCGGAAGCAGCAACGCTTTTAGAAAATTCAATAAAACATGTTGATGCGGCAAGAATTGGTGCAGACTTGGCAACTGCACTTGGCAAAAACTCCGAAGTAATAATTGCAAAAGTAAACGCATATCTCGCATCAACATCTGGTTTTGTTAGGATGATTAGGCGCGCCCCACGCGTAAATAAAGATAGTTTAGATGAAGTTTTGGGGAATTGCATACAAACCTGCGAAAGCCAAGCTCCAGAATGGTATAAATTAATAAAGACAAGTGCGTGATTAGAATTTGTGTTCCAGTAAATGACCTTTGTGCTTGAACAGCGAGTAAACAAAATAATACATTGAGTAAAGAGAAAGCCCGAAAGGCAAGTAGCCTAAGTAGCCAAGCACCGGCATCTCGAATACTTTCAGGAAACCAACCCTCGGTACATGGTAAATCCATTTCAGGTTTGACCAGTAATTCCAGAATTCCCATAAAAATCCAAGTGTGACTGTGGTCAGCATTAAAAGGACGGGCGTTTGCATATCTTTATCTTCAAGATGTTTTATAATTGACGGTACGCCGTGCAAATAGTTTATAGGATCGAGTAAAAAGAAAAATGAAAACCAAATCAGCGGGAAAAAAACGTCAGGCATAATTATGGGTGCTAGCAGGGAGAATACGCCAAAGCCCACCATCATAAACAAAAACATCTTTGTTATTTTGTGCTTTTTCTGTAAATGCGTGTGCGAAAATAAGTGAAGCGACTTGAATAGTTCATATGTTTCAAAAAATGCAGGCAGGATAGTGGAAAATGCTATCGTAAACCTAAG
>JAHFKX010000051.1:3591-5959 GCA_023245115.1 Candidatus Woesearchaeota archaeon | reverse complement strand
TTTAAGCGCATGGGAATCAGGCCACCTCGCGGAATCCTACTCTATGGTCCAAGCGGTACGGGCAAAACAATGCTGGCAAAGGCAGTCGCTACAGAGTCAGAGGCCAATTTTATTTCTGTAAAAGGCCCAGAAATTCTCAGCAAGTGGGTTGGTGAATCAGAAAAAGCGGCCCGAGAGATTTTCAAAAAGGCAAGGCAGGTAGCGCCATGCATAATTTTCTTTGACGAAATAGACGCAATTGCCCCGCGGCGTGGCATGGATGATTCGAGCCGCGTCTCCGAACGAGTTGTAAATCAGATATTGACAGAAATGGATGGGTTAGAAGAGTTAACCGAAGTTGTAGTTATAGCCGCAACAAACCGGCCAGAATTAATTGACCCTGCCTTGCTGCGCCCAGGACGTTTTGACCGCCACATATTCACTCCACCACCAGAAAAAGCCGCGCGCTTTGAAATATTTAAGATAAACATGTATAATGCTAATACAAAAGAAGGGATGCCAGTTGTTATCGCAAAGGAAGAGCGCAGTAAAATTATAAATCTAATAGAGAAACAGGAAAAAGCGAATAGCGATAGTTCAGAGGAGAGTGCTGAGCCCGTGCGGGCTGCTGGGTCCTCTGCTGACCAGCTAGAAAAACAGGAAAATTTAGCGATAAACAAAAAAATAAACATTGATGTTAAAAAGGCAAAAGACTACGAGTTGCTTTCAGCTTATCTTGCTGTTAAAACAGATGGATATTCTGGCGCAGATATAGAGGCAATATGCCGAGAAGCTGCTATGATAGCTCTCAGAGAAAGCATGAAAGCAAAACAAGTTTTTGCTAAGCACTTCGAAAAAGCGCTGCAGCAATTTAAGCCGACTATCACAAAAGAAGAATCAGAACGATATGCCGCAGCCCTGGCATCTGCAAAGCGCGCCGCAAATGTGCCGAGTTATATGGGCTGATTTCGGCGTAGCTACTACAAATTAAACGTACGCTTCTCGATGCGTTTTTCATAATATGAAAAGCTTTATATACTACCTTAAAAGTGAACACTCGGAGGTTTTGTCATGTCTTGGGATAAATATGGGCTCGCAATGGACGAAGACGAAGATGCAGAAGAAGATGGCGACGGCTCAGAAGAAGATGGCGATGGCGACGATGAGCCCTTCGATGAGTAATATCAGCGATTAGGTCATAACTTCTGGTGTTTCGTCAATAAGAATAGTGTGTTCTGTTTGGGCCACTTTTGAGCCCTTTTTTTCTAATAACACATTATAGCTGTGCAGTATCCCCTTAGCAACTGCTTCTCTTAGAAATAAGTTAACTTTCATAGTGCCAAACTTTCGTATAATCCAACGCTTTGCAAAAGGCAGTGTTTGATACTCGTTAGCTATGTGCTCCAATATGTCGCGTCCATTTCTTACGTTAGTAACATGTTCGAGCATATAAACACCGATCTCTCCACCTTCGCGGATGAATCCATCGCCATTAGTGGCAAAGGGCTCGAGTGCAATTACCATGCCTTTTTCTAATTTCACATTTGATTTGCTGTCAAAGTTCGGTATGCTCGGGTCGGAGTGCAGGTCGTAAATATCAATCAGATGGCCAGAGAGATTTTTAATGGGCCTGAACCCAAGTGCGGAAATGGCCTGTTCGACAGCCGCGCCAATATCAGAAACTTTCCGGCCAGGCGTTGACAGTTTTATCGCGGCGGCAAGCGCAGTCTCTGATGCTTTAATTAGTTTTTCATTTTCTTCATTTTTTCCCAGAGAAACAGAAATTGCGGTGTCTGCAATAGCACCTTCAATATGTACGCCTAAGTCAATTTTTACAAGATCCCCGTCCTTGAATACAAGCGTCTCGCCCTCCAGTGGCACGTGATGCGCCGCGGTATCATTCACAGAAATATTGCACGGGAAGCCAGGCCTTGCGTCTAATTCAAAAATCTTTTTTTCCACAGCATCTGCTACGTCAACATAAAGTATGCCAGGCTTCACAAGAGTTTTGGCATAATCGCGTACTTTCGCAGCTATCTTGCCAGCCTTTCTGAAGTTTTCCAGGGTTTTGGAATCGTAAACCATGTTAAAGTACTAAAAATAAGCTATAAAATACTTCCGCTAAAAACTCCCAAGTGTGGTTTGTCCTACTTTTAGCTTTTCCACATCATAATTGAAGATTTCAAATATTTTGAAGACTGCTCGGAATATTTGGTTATCTATGTAGTAATCTGCATCATAATTTTCCAGCTTTGCGTCTTCTTCCAAAGCAACTCTGCCAGATATTTTTCCATCTCCCTTGTTAATAATAAATCTAGCCCGATATCCGCGTCCGGTTGTAATTCCCTTTTGTGCAGCGAGCTCAGCAGCAGCAACGTGTGGCCCGTGG
>JAHFKX010000051.1:739-3581 GCA_023245115.1 Candidatus Woesearchaeota archaeon | reverse complement strand
TGCATATTTGCTGATTTCTTTAGTTAGCCGCACTTCAATAATCAAATCACTGAGATTTATTTTTCTGTCGCGCACCTTTGAAATTAAGTTCTGAACATATTTTGCAGCAGCTTCAATATCGTCATCTTTTAGTATTATTTCTATGGCCTTGCGTTGTGCATTCTTTGCAATTGGCGACCAGTCACCGCGCACAGCTTCGACGCCCTTTAATATTATATTACCGGACTGTGTGAGCAGAGCATAGCGCTTTTTCGCGCCGATACCAGAACTTTTTTTTTCTAAAAAAATTGCTGCGGGATAAAAGTCCCTGTATTCAAGTTCCATAGGTTTTGGCAGAACTGCATTAATTATGTTCGTAAATTCCTTGGCGTCGTTCTCTTTTTTTGACTTAGAGACCGCAAACATCGAATCCGTATCACCATACAAAACAGTGAAACCAAATTTTTCTGCTTCGCCAATAACAGTTTGTATGTACTTCCGCCCCAGCGCAGTTATTGATTTTGCGCAGTCGACTGAGTACCACCTGGAACCAGGAAAACCAAGGTAGCCGTAAAATGAGGCGGCAATATATTTTAAGGCGTGCTGTCTCGATAGTAGCTCGCGGTATGCCGGCTCGATTGGGCTGGTCTGCTTAAGGATTTCATTTATTCTCTTTCGCCGTTCGATTAAGTCTTGTATTAAGCTGGAGTAAAACCCTTTTTCCTGCAGGCAAAACCAATGCCCGTCTATTTTTTCAGATTTTGCTTCGCAGCATTTGCAGTCTGTAGTGTCTGGTCCAATATTGTGCGAAGCAATAATCGTTGGGTAGAGGCTTCTGAAGTCGAATACGGCAACATTTTTATAAAACCCAGGGGTTGGCTGGACAACAAACGCACCCTCATATGTTTTTTTTCTGCGCTCAAAAATTTCAAATTTCTTTGGCCTGCGTGGCGTAAGCTGGCCAAATGCCATTGCATTTTTTATCAAATACCATTCAACAAGCTGGCCGTATGTCATGCGGTTGACGTCGAACAGCGGCAGGCTGAGAAGTTTCACAAGCTGAAGTTCTGTCGGCAAGATTTTTTCAGCTAGTTCATATGTCAGCTGCGCGTCAACAAGGTTGTATTCAAATAATTTTCTGATATCTTCATCTTTTCCCGATGCCCATATTTCGTTTATGTTAGTTATATTAATATCGTCTGCCTTTCCCTTGCCAAGAAGTTCCTTTGCTACTAAGTCAAGTTTAAAACGCTCTGTTTCTAAATCGAGGATATTTCTTGCGAAGTGCGATAAATCTATGTGAGAAATGCCTTTTGTCTTTGCAGCGTTCTGGCCTTGTGTTTTAATCATAATTTCAGAACCATCCCAGTTCAAGTCAAAATTAATGTTGTATTTTCTGGCCCTCGCCGATAAAAACGGAAAATCGAAGTTATCCGATCCATAGCCAATCAATATTTCTGGCGAAAGCTGTTTTATTGTTTTTATAAATTCTGTTAGGAGCTCGGCTTCCCCATCCACGAAAGTCATGTAATCTGGCGGGTCGCGGGTTCGCTTCCATGCTAGCACGCGTTTAAAGTTACCCGAACCGTAGAGCGAAATTGAGACAACTGAATCTTTGGCAGGATTAGGAAACGTATCACTAAAAAGAGTTTCTATGTCAAACGCAAGAATAGTTGGCCTTGCAAGCAAGTCGCCTAACGGTTTTATCGCGTCTATTTCGAGAACATAATCAACATTTTTTAACTGCTTGTTAGATTGCCGGCATTCAGCCTCGCAAAATCCAAACGGCTCAAGTTTTTTATCTATTAGGTAACGGCGATAAAATTTTATATCAAATTCAGCACGTGCTTTGACGCCGCGGACATTTTTTATAGCATCAGCAAAAATTGGAACATATCCGGGGCTTGCAAGAAATATTTTTACTGTTTTGACCTCTGTGCTTAGCAATCGTTTTGTTTCTATTTTTGTTGAAACTGGGGAAATCCGTTCGCCTTGATAATTAATCTCAGTTGTTCTGATTAGTGATTCAACTTCAGATGGATTTGCATCTTTTTCTAAAATTGCATAAAAGTATGGCTGAAATTTTCTATCTAAAAGTATAAGGCGCTTTTTTTCTGGTGTAATTCCGAAAAGCCGAATAGAATTTTCCGAACCGCTGTAATCAACATCAAGCAAAAAAAATTGTAATTTAGTACTTCCCTGAGCCATTACACAGTTTCGGTTTCGTCAAGTGGCTTGCCAGTTATTGTGGCAAAAAACCTCTTCATCTCCCTTAGTATAGAATCCGAGTCTGCTTTTAGCTTCTCACATGAGACAAGTAATCGGTCGTGGTCTTTCAGAATATCCTCAATCATATCATATGGCTTTGTTGCTCTGTTAAAATCTGCGATACTAACAGAGCCATACATTGAGTTGTTCATTTCTCTTGCGATTTTTTTAAGCAGATTGCCAATCCAGAAATTCATTGCCTCTTTGACCTCAGAACGTATGATTTTATCCTTGATTTCAGTCCTTAAAATAGAAACGACGCGGGCGCGTGGGAACGGAAGAACTTCGCCTTCTGCAGTCGTTTCTACTGGCACGGGCTCCTGAATTTCCGGAGTTTCCTGCTCTACATTTGCGGTTTCTTGCGCCTCTGCTGTCTGAATTTCATCAACCATGATAATCACATCTTATTAGGACTAGCAAGCTTTTTAAGCCTTATGTCGGTAAAAATCGACATACATCGCCTCTATTT
This sequence comes from Candidatus Woesearchaeota archaeon, assembly GCA_023245115.1. GTDB lineage: Archaea > Nanobdellota > Nanobdellia > UBA10117 > UBA10117 > JACOYC01. Next base: position 865 of record JAHFKX010000051.1, on the reverse strand, counting down.
TTTAGCTTAAAGGCTTTATAAATGCCTTAAAAATGCCTACTTATGTGAGTGTGCCAAGGTTCGTTTAGTTGTGTATTTTATGTAGCCGGTATATACCGCGCCAGCTCCCAAAAAAATGACTATCAC
>JAHFKX010000051.1:0-729 GCA_023245115.1 Candidatus Woesearchaeota archaeon | reverse complement strand
GACGGGCAAGGCACATGCAACTACTGCGGCGTCTGGAGATTTTGCAGGTAGGGCTCTAAATGCATCGAGCAGTACCTCTAATGAAAGCCCACCTAAGATCGTACCAAGTCCGATGGCAGACATACCCATAGTTGCGTAGTAAGATGAACTTCCGTTTTCATCTAATATCGATTGGTCGTTTAGCATTCAAAGGAGCATGCAAATAACTTTTTAAGTCATTCGGCGACATGGACAATTGCCGCTATCCCAACGTTTATAAAGCCGCAGCAGGCTTGTTTTTTATGGGCGAACAACGGTGTCCAACTGATTCTAAGAACTAATCCCAGCCCAAACTTTCGGTGTCCTGCCTAAAGCCGCAGTGCTAGTTTTATCATTGCTTCCAGCCACACAATCTGAGCTGCAGCTAAAGTCTGGCTATTCTGAAAGAACTATCCGGTATGCCCTGAGCTGGCTTCTCCAGCAAGGCCTGATTTCCGAACAACGTGATTTATTTGATACTCGTAGAAAAATTTACGTGATAAAGAAAAGCAATAATGCTTTTCTAATCTCAAGCGCCGAAGCGCTCGAGAGGAAAGATGAAAATGGAAAAACCAAAATATGAATTGGAGTATGCGGATATTTACGCATGGAGAATAAAAGGATTGCCAACTGGCTTGGCATATTTGTGGACACACGCGCTTCCAGAGTCGCAAATAGTTAAGTCATGGCAAACTGAAGCTGATGCCAGAA
>JAHFKX010000050.1 GCA_023245115.1 Candidatus Woesearchaeota archaeon | reverse complement strand
CGGACGGACTGACATGTTTTCATTAGCCTGATACACGGGCTTTTTCACGGTTTTGACAGACACGGGTCATTTCCTCAGTTATTCTAGGTTTTCGCATGGCAAAACCGTGTCCTAGGACACAGAACTGAATTATAGTTCAATTTTATTACTTACTTTCTTTTACAATTCGTTCAGCATCAAACAGCAAAACGTTGTCACTTTCTTTTACAGTAAATCCTTTCTTGTTGAACAAAACCCTTTTTACTGGCTTCTTAGTTTTGAGCAGTCTGGCAGATTCTTGAAGGTGTTTTAATTCTTTTTCGCCTATTTTGTTGTCGCTCCATTTGCATTCTCCAATGTAAAGTGTTTTATCCGTTTCTATAACGAGATCTATTTCGCGTTGCTCAAACGTTCCTTTTTCTATTTCAACGTTTCCCCACCATTTGCCTTTCTTTACTATGCGCTCTCCTTTGTTTTGCAGTAGTTTTGCCATGAAATCCATACAAAGTAGTTCAAATCTTTTGCCAATAAAAGAATTTAGTTCTTCTTTGCTTGGTTGCTGTGCTTTTCCATATACTAAGCTAAACCAAAAGGCCAGTAAATTATCTTTTAGAATGTATATTCCTTTTTTGCTTCTGTAAGGATTCTGGTCAAATGGTACAATGCGCTCAATTAACTTGAAATCATTCTGTAAAGACATTATATATTTCGAAAGGGTAGTTTGGCGTATTCCCAATTTGTTAGCTATTTCCCCTGCAGAAACCAAGCCGTAACCAATAGCTTCTAAAATGGAGAAATATTTTTTGTACTTAGAACCAAATTCCTGTCTAAGTATATCTTGGCCTTCTTCTTTTAATTGTCCGACTTCAAAAAATAACCCCTCTGGAGTGGCTAGTGGTGGATCATACTTTTCTAATACTTCATAATAGTATGGAATCCCGTCAAAAATACAATAGTTAACTATTTTTTGTACTGAGTCCTTTATTCCCAGATCATCATTCTGTGCAGTCCAGATTATTTCTTGTTGTAATGGATTTAAAAGAATTTTAAAAGTAGCTCGGTTGAAAAGTGGCGCTTTTTGTTTTGTAAAGATTTTATCCATCATACTTACGTACGAACCAGATAGTATGAGTATTTTATTTGTTTTTTCTTTGTATATTTCCCAAAGTCGCTGTAACTCGTATGGGATAGATGGATTTATTTCAAGAAAATTAGGAAACTCATCTATGTACAAAACACGTTCTTTAGATTTGGTGAAGAAATATTCAAGTGCTTCTTTTATTGTGTTAAAATTGGGTTTGTATTCTTCTGCCAAAAGCTCAGCAAAATCTGCTGCTGCCTGCTTTTCTTCTTTTGGAACAATTATGGCTTTCAAACCCTTGTTTTTCTTTAAGAACTCGTCAACTAGCCGGCTCTTGCCAACCCTTCTTCGCCCGCTTATTATTACCATTGCCGAACCTTGCTGTCGTAAGGCTTGTTGTAGCAACTCTAATTCTTTTTCTCGATTATAGAACTTCATATTATCCTTCCATAGGATTATCCTATGTTAGGATAACTATTTAAAGCTTACCTTTTCGCGTTGTTTTCCTAGGGAAACCTAAGGTAACTCTAGCGAATTTGAAAATCTGAAATAGCAAACGAAGTATTGTTTAAAAGTCCTCGTTGATCAACAATTTAAGCTCGTTTTTCCGTCGTGCCTCAGGCTGACGAGAAAACACCAAGCGGACGAACTGATAGAAAATACTTAGACAGACCAACAAAAATTTGAAAAAATTGTTGGCACATGTCGTGATTTTCTCCATTTTTGCCTTGGCGATCGCCTGAGGTTAATAAAACTATTGTAACGACAGGCCAACTTTTTCGCCCAAAAAGTGAAGACAGGGCGGCAGACTGATGCAAATTCGTCGGACAGAGCTGGCGGTACGCTTTTTGAGGTTTATTTTCCGTTTATATTTGCTGAAGTTACCTTTAAAACGTAAAGGCGAGTAAGAGCTGTTGATGTTTCTTAATCCGCCCGGGCTTAAATCTAAAAACATTTCGTTGATGTACCTCTCGGAATTTTTGGTAGGGTTAATGTTTTTTGCGCCAATTTGGGCGTTGTACGTCCAGCAAAATCTATTCACAATTCAAAACGTAGCGATTATTCTTTCAATACAAGCAATTGCAGGAGTATTTTTTGAATTGCCTACTGGCGCCATCGGAGATCTATTTGGGAGAAGAAAAACCATCGTTCTCGGTTCGTTCATATTTTTGTTGTCAACAATAGCGCTATACTTTGCCAAGAATCTTCCAATTTTTATAATCTATGCGATTTTAAGTGCGCTTGGCGGAGCATTGGTAAATGGAACTAATTCCGCACTAATTTACGATACGCTGAAACAGGAGAAAAAAGAGAAATATTATAAAAAAGTCAATGGAACATTGCAGGCGTTATGGCCGTTAGGCGCGACTATCGCATCTATTTTTGGAGGATACTTAGCTCAGCGTTCTTTGTCCTTGCCTATTTTGATTACTTTAATTCCGCTGAGCGTAAGTTTGATTCTTCTTTTATTTCTGAAAGAGCCAAAATACAAAAAAGCTAAACACAATGACGTCCTGTTGCATGTACGGGAGGCATACGCGGAAATAATGAATAACCGTCAGATTTTGCTCCTTCTTTGTTCAGTATTTCTATTGTACGGTTTCGGGGAATCTATTCACAACTTGAAGCCCATTTTCTTTAATTTTAAGGCAATCCCTCTAGAATATTTTGGCTACATCTTTGCTTTGATGTTTGGAGGTGCGTCTTTGGGTCATTACTTTTCTTACGAAGTGTCTGAAAAGCTCAAGGATAAACCCGCGCTCATAATTGCGGTATTTAGTTTTGTTTTGTGTTTGATTCTCGCCACTTTAACAACTGGCTGGATTTCTATAGGTTTTCTAATTCTAAGTTCAGTTCCATTTGGAATTAGAAACCCGATCATTAGTCATTTAATTAACGAACAGGTTCGTTCCAATAAAAGAGCTACAATCCTGTCTGCGAATAGCTTAGCTCAACAACTGGGAATAATGGCCTGCGCTCCCGTTATTGGGTACCTTGCGGATATTTTTGATATCAACACGGCTTTTATGCTTACTTCCATATTGATGATTCCCGCGATTTTTCTAGTGCTATTTGTTAGAGAAAAAGGCTAGATTGAGTTGTGATAGGAAATTGCTGCTCTGCTTGATCAATTCGTGCCAAGCGGGACGGGACTTTATTTTTCTTTTTTGTTTGTGTATTGTTGTATTAGTTCTTTAGCGATGAAGTTGGCGAATGGCGCGTTGTTTCCTGCGTCGCCGGTTTCGATCATGGAGTAGTATTCTTGTTTGTTTTTTACGTAGATGATTATTGGAGGGAAGTGGTTTTTAATTAAAATCCAGTTAAGGATAAGTCGCGCAGTGCGGCCGTTGCCGTCGGTAAATGGGTGAATTTGTACGAATAAATTGTGCGCCCATGCCGCGAGTTCAACTGGGTGAAGTTGCTTCTTTTTCTTTGCAAATTCTCGCGTTAGTTCTTCTACTTTTAGAGGTACGTCTTGTGGTTTCGGCGGGGTCCATTCGGAACCGGAAATTCTCACTTGCGAGTCTCGAAAGTTTCCCTGGATGCGGCAGGTCGTGTTTTTAGTCACTTGATATTGTAACTTGCGAATAAACGCTTCGGTCAACTGGCTTTTGTAGTTTTTTACAAATTCCCATGCGTCCTTCCCGTTAATCGCTTCAATCACTGCGTCGGTGCCAGTGCCTTGAGGTGCGATTTTATCCGCTAACACTAGGGCAGTTTCCCTTAAGGTTAATGGATTTCCTTCTATTGCATTTGAATTGTAAGTGAAGCGAACTACGAAATCCTTGGGTAGTGCGTCGTCGGGAAAAGCTTTGAAAATTACAGTTGAAGCGCGTAGGTCTTCAAGTTGCTCAACTAAATTTGCATCGAGTAGCTCAACTGAATATTGCTTTGGTGCTTTTTTCTCAAGTTCTACTAGAATTTCTTGCAGTTTTTGCTTTGGGGGTATAGTTTGGCCTAGGAAGATGCGGGCTTTCTTTACTTTTGTTGGAGAAATGCGGAAACTCTTAACTAAGTAGAAGTAAGTGTATTTTCCGTGCTTTTGTTTTTCAATAAAAGTCATAATATGGCTACAATTTCATAATATATAAACTTTGTGTCCATAATGACTACAAAACACGATGTTTTGCAAAATGTAGCCATACAAATAAAGAAATTCTGCGGGGGTAATTATAAATTCCTTAAGCGTAGTCACCTGCCGTTCTGAGCTATTGGTTCTTGCCAAGCGTACGGACTGATATATTTTTCGTCAGACTAACTTGGAGAATGACGAAAACTAGCTTATTAAGATCTAAGTAATTGCCAAGCACACTAAGCCTTATTTTGATTGTTTTATTTTTAATAATAAGTTTTCTAGTCTGCTTACTGCGTCTTTTTCACTTCTTATTGGTATTATGGTAAGTGGTTTTTGATAAGTGTGCTGTGTTTCACGAGCCATAAGTTTATTTGCAATATGCGTCCTTTGTCTAAACTGCATTGAACCGTGAGGTTCTTTTAGTTGCTTTCGTAGTTTAGTTGCAGTTCTATTAAGAAAAACTAGGTGATCTGCAACGCTTGCTAGCGGCTGTGCAAAAGTGTCTTTATCCAGCGGAATTGCGATATACTTATCAGGATCTCCGAAAGAAACCGCAAAATGCCCGCTAACAACTACAAATGCATGTTTTTCTAATGTAGGCTTAACTTCTCTAAACGCATCTATGTTAACTCGCCGCTTCTCATGATCAGATAATTGAGAAAATTTTCGATCTTGATAATAACGAGATATGACGTCTCGAATGTAATCTCCTGCGTCTATATGAAAAACTTCATGACCTGCATCTCGTAACTTTGCAACTGCGCGTTCTACAATTTGAGTTTTCCTAGCACCATGCGCAGCCCCTACGTAGATAATTCTAGTCAAAATCAATTCATCCTATAAAATTGTAATTTGCCATTTTTATATAGGTTGTTTTTTGATATAGTAGGATCCGTGAGTTTTGTCTATTTTTGTTAGTAGTTTTTAGCACATAGTTTGTTTAGGTCTGCAACTGCTGTTAGGTGTTTACATATTCAGGTCTGAATTTTAGAAAACAAATAACTGCCTGTAAGCATTACGACAATTGTGAGCGTACCCAATGCGAGAATGTCTGTTGTTAAACTGAAATAGGATACGTTGATCAATGCGCTTCTTATGCCATCTACTCCGTAGGCCAATGGGTCTAAACTAGCGGCTAGTGAAATTGCAGTGGGTAGTCCTTCGAGTGGGAATAACGCGCCGGATAGAAAGAACACGGGCATTACGAGGAAATTCATTATGATTTGAAAACCCTGCATGTCTTCAAGCAAACATGCAATAGTCGTGCCTAATGCAGTAAAGAACAATGCAATTAGCGTTGCCAAAATAATCGCTACGGGTAACCCAGAAAAATTAGGGTGAAACCCAACAAGAAGCGTAATCAAAAACACTATTATCCCTTGACACAATGCAATAGTGGCTCCGCCTAAGGTTCTTCCAAACATGATTTCAAATCTTGATATCGGCGCCACCAGTGTTTCTTTTAAAAATCCAAATTGCCTGTCCCATATAACTTCAATACCGGAAAATATTGCGGTAAATAATATGCCCATTGATATAATGCCTGGCGCAAGAAAGTCAATATAATTGCCGCCTCCTGCCTTTTCAAAAATAGGGCCGAATCCAAAACCCAATGCCAGTAAAAATAGCAGCGGCTGGCCAATTGATCCAATCATGCGTGATTTGGAGCGAAAATATCTTTTTATCTGACGCAGCCATAAGGCATAAATTACGTTCATTTTATCTTTTCCACATCCTCTTTGCCATGCGCATATGGTCAGTTGCAGTTGCTTCCTCTTCTCTGATTCTTCTTCCAGTTAGCGCAATGAACGCTTCTTCTAACGTAGCAGATTGTGTTTTTTCTTTCAATTCCTTTGAAGTGCCTTGGACGA
>JAHFKX010000049.1 GCA_023245115.1 Candidatus Woesearchaeota archaeon | reverse complement strand
CATTTGCGCCCAATCTGGCGAAGGCAAAGCCAAGGTCCTGCACGCCGGCAATCCCTTTTGCTATCTCAATCGCGCCCTTTGCGCAAACATAAATATTATCTTTTGTTTTGTAAAATGAAAACTCATTAAATATTTTTTTATTAAAACCAAAACGTTCTATTAGTTCGGCTAGGATTTTTTCTCTCTGTGCCTGCTCAAGTTCTTTAATTTCCATTTTTACGGATTTTTGCGACAAAAAAACCTCCCGTATCGTTTTGATGTGGCCAGACTCTGATGCATTTTCTAACTTCTGGCGAGAATTTCTTGCCTTGCCATTCAGTCATACCTTCAGAAGTTTTGAATCCTTTCAAATTTATTGTTTCGAGTTTCGCACTCTCAAACTTTTCCAATAAATATGAAACAACTTCCTCGTTTTCTTCTGGCGCGAATGTGCAAGTTGAATAAACCAGAGTTCCGTTTGGCTTTAGAATTTCAAAGGCATGCTTGATTAATTGTTTTTGCAGATTGGAAAATGATTTTATGTATTCCTCGCTCCACCGCGAGAGGACTTTCCAGTCTTTTCTGATCTGGCCTTCCGAACTGCACGGCGCGTCCAATAATATTTTATCAAACGCACCTTTAATTACGCGTCCATCCACGTTTGTAATTGCAACATTCAGGCAACCGCACTTCTCAACATTATATTTTAGCGGCTTCAGCCGCATGAAATCATTATCATTTACGACAATCAGGCCAGTATTACTCATCATCTGCGAGAGCTGAGTTGTTTTCGAGCCGGGCGCAGCGCACATATCTAAAATTAATTCATCTTTTTTTGGCTCAAGAATAACTGCTGGCAACAGCGAGACAACCTCTTGCATATAGAAGTAGCCCATAAAATGCTCAACTGTTAAACCTATATGTTTGTCATCGCCTGCATTTTCAATTACAAACGCATTTTCGTAAAATGGGACTTGCTTTAATTGCCAACCCTGTTTTTTCAACCGCAGTAAGATTTCCTCGCAGCTAATTTTGTTTGTGTTAATTCTGATGGCTGGCTTAAGCGGCTCCTGAATTGTTCTGAAAAATTGTTTCGGATTTGGGGCTAACTTATTGTAGCGTTCGCGGAATAGTTTTGGTATTATCGGTTCGTTCATAATAATTAAAATAAAATGGGATTTAAAACGCTAACTACTTTGACCTATTCTATAAGTTTATGTGTAATCGCCAAGGACAGTTTCGAATATAATATTTTTGTCTAACCCAATCAAATAACGAGCAAGGTCGGTGCCAAAAATCTTACTACCGTCAAAGAGAGCCCTCCAACTACCGCCGCTGCTGAGGCACAGCGCCCGAAGTGTTGGCTTTAGTCTCGGCTGTGGCAGGTAAACTGCCATTCCTTTGCTTAGATCGTATTTATTAAAAAACAAGTCAACATAACCTTGCAAAAGGTTTACTGGCACTGTTTTGGCCCAAACAGGATGTCTTAAAATTCTATATGCTGATAACCGTTCTTGCAAGCCTGCTTTTTGAGCTTCTTCGAGAGTAAAGCCCGGCGCATCTGCTGCATTAGCCCATTGCATATTATCCAATGGTATTGCACCACCAACTAACCTAGTTTTTGGCGTTACCTGCAAAAGGTCTGGATGCTTATCAACGACTCGGTATTCGTTGTCTTTGTTTAATACTGCGGTACCAGTATAAAAATTATTCCCCATATTTCGTGCAATGTCTACTATAGCTTCGATCTCTTCTGGCGGCGACGCTTTATCCACCTTGGCGCGTGCTTCATCTCCCCAAACTACGCAGCTACGATATATTAAATCTGCAAAAGTTAGTGGTGTTCTATTGTCAGCCAATAAAGCAGGCATTTGAGCTACAAATCTACCTTGGAATGCTCGGAATAATGGTCTTGCAGGTTTTGTGTCTTTTATGGCTAAGTGTAAGCTTTCCATTTCAATATTGTTACTACTAATGAGTTTATAAACCTTTTGCTAGCATAACTATTTCTGGTCCAGCACCCAGTTCACAACCGCAACCGCAAAGCTAGCCAGATAATTATACTTGCCTAGAGACAGCTTCTTTCCCTTGCGCAGGGCAAAGGCAAGCTCTTTTGCTTGGATGCCTGCCTGGTCGCCCAGAACAAACGTTCCGTCTTTGATGTTTGTTTTTGAAATATTTTCGCCCTTGGAATCCAAAACATAGATATTGCTTACGTCTTTAATTAAATCCTGAAAAGATTTTCGGGAGACCGAAACACCTTGATGGCAGGCAACCCAATCTTTATCCTGAACTGCCTTCAGCGCCTTCTTTATCACAAACGCAATTCCTTTCTCTGACGGAAAAATATCTCCGAGTTTCTGCCCATCAAACCTTATCGCAATCGGCGGCCGCGGCCCGCCATTTAAAGAAACTATAAACTGCACGTTGTCCCGCAAGTGTTCGGAAATCCACAGCGCGCCCATACAACAACGAGCAACTACATCAAGCCGGCCAGCCTCGTACAAATTATCTATGTCAAAGTTTCCATCGGTGGTTGCATGCGAGTACATCAAAAACGTTCTCATAACATCTCCTTCACAAGTTTCGGCACAAGCTCCAAAAATTTTTTCAAATCCTTCACCGCAAACGAACCGCCGGCCGCAGGGATATGTCCGCCGCCCGTTCCATTCTCAAGTTTTGCAGTAATTCTCTTTGCCAGCTCAGCGCAGTTGATTCTCTGGGCATGGCTCCGCATATTAATATTAACAATGCCGCTTAAAATTTTATATAAAACAAAAATTACGTCTGGATTTCTAATTGATAAAATGGTTGCAGCAGGGGAATTAATATCATGCTTCGATTTTATTTCGTAAACCGCAAGTTTCAAATCTTCATAATAATTCGCCCGCGACTTCCAGTTTTTAACATAATCATCTATCTCCTTACTTATATCTTCCTTAAATTTCATGAGTTCGTTTGCTTCAGAATATTTTCGCTCAAGGATTGCCATTGGATCATTTGCCACAATACATAATTTAATCGCCGTTTTTTCAGCTGTTTCACTGTAGCTTGCCGCGGTTATTACTGATGTTATCTGCCCAAGGCGCGAATCAAAGCCATAGACATTTTTCCCTGCTTTTAATTCTGGATATTCTTTATAAATAAAATCCATAAATTCTTTGAAATCTTCTGAACCCATGTCATGCACTAAACCAACGCCGGCAAGCCAGCATATTTTTTTAACGTCTGTGACTTCGGCGCATATATCGTACGCCAATTTTGCACCAACATAACGCGAGGAATTTCCGGAATAGAAAAATTTTGGGTGGACATGTAAAATGCCCGTATCATTTAAGTTATTAGTAAGTTCATGGTGATCAATTAACAGTATCTCTGAAGATTTTTTAATGGCAATTAATTCGCTCTCGTACTTATCTATAGCTAAGTCTATGAAAATTATTTTTTTGAATTTTTGAATTTTTTCTGCTAACTTTGCAAAACTTTCTGAATACGTATAGCTTTCAATTGTTGGCAGGCCACCGGAGATTTTCCCAATAGCTCTTGCTAATATGGCAGCCGCACAAATACCATCGCCACAGGACTTATGGTAAATTATGACTGTTTCTGCTGGCCTGCATTTGCTCACAAAGTCTGCAGCTTGTTTCAACATAAATATTAGGTGTGGGGAAGTATTTATAAATCGTTCCCAAAACCACATAGCATGCCCGAGTAGCTCAACGGTGGAGCGCCTGACTGTTACGGCAGCTTTTCTTTCTTTTGGAAAGAAAGAAACGCTCCCGGGAATCTAAAGAAAGAAACGACGGGATTTAAAAATCCCGTAAACTCTGGATTTCCGAAGCAGACATCGGGAGGCTCAAGGTTCGAATCCTTGCTCGGGCGCCTAAATATACGCTCGCGCGACAATTCTAAAACTTTTAAAACCTTAGCTGAGGGCTAGGCATGTGGGCCAGTAGCTTAGCCTGGTGGAGCGGTCGTCTTATATGACACTTCTCGCTTAGAGAAGTCCGCAAGATAGCGACAGGTCCGCGGTTCAAATCCGCGCGGGCCCACTAAACATTTTTATATGCCTGTTAGTTAATTTTAGTATGGCCATCCGAATAACAAAACTATCTGCCAAAGATATTCCGCAAACCCACAAGTTACTGCATTCAGTAATACGGCATCACAACTGCTACAGCAACGAAGCATGTAGGGTTTGGGAACATTTCTACACGCCGGCCAGGCTGAAAAAAAGTTTACGCGATAAAAACTGGCTTTGTTTAATCGCAAAAGACAAGAATAAAATCATTGGCTTTGCTAATATTTTCCAGATTTACGGTGGCGTCGCCAGAAGTGACTGGACACTCGTACATCCGGATTATCGGCACCATGGTGTTGGCCATGCTCTAATGGCTGCTAAATTCAAAGAATGCAAAAAACTCGGTTGCCATAAAATAGAAACTGATTCCATAGTTGGGAACGAATTTGGCAAGAGGCTGCTGGAAGAAACCGGCTGGAAGAAAATAGCCAATTTAAAGAACCACTGGTTCGGCCAGGACTACTATTTATGGGAACGCTTTCTTTAGAAGCATTTTTAAACTAAAGTTTAGGTTTTAGCCTGTGCTCCCGTCGTCTAGCCCGGTCAATAACGCCGAACAACGTTCGGCGGATTTCGCTTTTGCGAATTTAGACCGAAAGGATGCTAGCCTTTCGACAAAAAGGAAGTAAGCTGGCGGCGCGAGTTCAAAACGGCAGCTTCTTTCTTTCGCGAAAGAAAGATGCTCCCGGGCATCTAGAAAGAAAGGCAGCGTATTGCTGCGCAATACACTAGACTGCTCGGTGCTGAGAAAGTCTCGCCGGGAGCACTCAAATTTTTAGAAGCTTTAATCATGTGTTGTTAATTCCAAAATTATACCGTCGGGGTCAAAGAAAAATACGGCATAGTAGTTTTCTGCATATTCGGGATAGTACTTTGGCTCATGCTGGATTGGAATTTTATTTGTTTTCAGCCAACTTGCAAACTCGTCTACTTCTTTTTTGTCTTTAGCTTTGAAAGCTATGTGATCTAAACCAGCATTTTCCCGATTAAATTTTGAATTTTTATTATCGCCTTCCGAAACCCAAAATGAACAATTATCATCGCTGGAATAACCCGTGCCTATTTCATCGGAGAGATATATTTTCCAGCCAAGTTTCTTGAATAGTAAGTCATAGAACTTTTTGGATTTAGAATAATCCGTTACTGCGATTTTTATGTGACTTAGTCTAACCATTCTTTCTTTTTAATCTTCTCTGGCAAATAAATCTTTGCAGTAAAATCAATTGACTTTGCAACAAGAGCATCAGATTCTATTGTAAAACCAAACTTGGCCAGCTTGTCCAGCTCATCCTGCCATTCTTTCGACTTAAACCAATCATATGCCTTGACTTCTTTGATTCTCTTTGCATCGTCTTCATTCATTTTAATCAGGGCAGTCTTTGGCAGTTTGAATTTTGTGTAATCATCAACATTAAACCCGATGTATTTCGCGCTAGGCGCGGCAGCTTTTTCAGAAAAGAATGCGAGATTAATTGAACCCTGCTTATAAACAGAATAAATATAATATCCGTAAACATCCATGTCGCAGAAAATGTAAATTGGAAGCTTCAGCTCCTTTTCAAATCTGGCCAGCAATCTTCTTTCTGCTCTTGCGGGCTGTCCCTTGCCTGTCATGAGTATGCAATTATTCTTTTCCCAGTATCTCTGCTGGTTCAGCAAATTCCAAACTGCATATTTTTCTACAACTAGAATATAATCTGCCGTGCATTTTTTGAATTTCACAGTTTCCGGTTCGACGGATGCTGGGATTGCACCGCCTGCCGCACCCATCTTCGTATAGTCAATAATATCGCCAGACGCGACATCTTCAACAACCAGCGGGCCAGCAATAACTCCCTTCGGGACCGCAATCAGCCCAAGTTCTTCACGCAAGGCATCAATAATGACTTCAACATCCTCAATAATTGCATCTGATTCATCCTGGCTGTCAAATTTGTCTTCCTCAGATTTTTCCATTGTGCCCCTGAGCAAGTAGAAAAGCTGTCTCGTATCAAGTGTTGGAGA